>JAPDJF010000044.1 GCA_029259185.1 Hadesarchaea archaeon | reverse complement strand
TCGCGGATCTGAAGGAGAAGTTAGCTAGGGCCGCCCAGCTCCTCCTTTTCAAACACCACGTACAACCCGGGGCCAAGGGCTGGGAACTGAAGAGAGCTTTGGGAAGGGATCACGAGCGGATCATCGAAATCCTCGACGAAGAACTGCAAAAGCTCGGGTTAACGATCAAGCGCGTGGAGGGTGGGGATCCGGAGGCTGATAGATACTACGTCACGCTGAAAGGTCATCCCACGCTTACGGAAGCTAGAACCTTCGGGTGGAGGATAGATGACATGGCGATGCTCACGATAGCATTGGCCCACATCCTGTCTAAAGGTGGCAAGGCCCCCCTAAAGGAGATAGAGAGCATCTTGGAAGAGAAGTTTCCACGCTGGAGAGTAGAGTCCACCATAGACCGATTCATAAAAATCGGTTATCTCTCGGAGGATGACGAAGGATTGTTGTACTTGGGTTGGCGTGCTAGAGCAGAAGTAAACCAGCGAACCCTGTTGGAGCTCTTACTGGGAAAAGAAATCCAAAAATCTGAAGAAAAAAAGGAAGGGAGATAAACTGAAAACCGTGACCTGAGCGTTCATCACCCTACCCCTCCACGGTGTTTCTATGGTTGACGTGAATTTCACACCGCTAAAGCGGTGGGCTTCCTCTTCGACGACCAGGCTCGATCCCCCTTGGAAGGGGGGTTACGGGGGTCTTGGTCTCCAGGCGTTCGCTCGGGCCGTTAGCTATTGCAGAATCGGCCCTCGGCACGCATTCACCCCACGGCTAAAGCACTCGGGGTTTCTCGCTCGATTCCGTTCTAAAATACGGAATCGATTACATTCTAGAAATGCATTCCAGCGCTCCAGAATGGTTTTATCAGCCCTCGACTAAGAAAGGAAGGTTTTTGGGAGGGGGCCACATGAACTCAAAATGTTGGATGAAACCCCACACGAGAGTGTTGAAAGATATCGCGCGAGCGGCTCAACTCGCCTCTGCCCTCGAAGTCAGCGGCTATCCGAAACCTGGAAACGTGCATCGAACATCCGATATCCCTGAATCGACGTTCGAACAGTTCATCGCTAGTGCCATAGCGATAGGCCCTTCCCTCCTTTCAGTCACCCGAAATGGTTTCCTAGCCGGGAGAGGAAAACTCGAACTTTCGAAAATAGGCATAGGAAAATACATCAGTGAAGCTGTCTCGGAGACGATGAGATGGCAGAGAAATGGTAACACAAATCTCGGAAGCGTGATGCTCTTGGTTCCATTAGCCGCCTCCGCCGGAATGGCCATTGGGGAGAGGGGGAAACTGACGATGAGGGCGCTCCGCCACAACATCTCCCGAGTACTCAGGTCCACTACCCCTGCGGATGCGGTGGGCTTGTATGAAGCGGTGCTCGCGGCCAAACCTGCAGGTCTGGGAAAGCTGGAAAAACTCGATGTGAATGATCCCAAATCCAGAAGAGAATTGATAAAGAGGAGAATATCTGCGTACGAGGTGATGAAAATCTGTTCTGAGTGGGACGATGTGGCGAGAGAATGGGTCACCGATTATTCCATAACTTTTGGTTTCGGGCACCCGCGTCTCAAAGAGATTTACCGACGAACTCGCTGTATAAATACTACGACGGTTCAAATCTTCCTAGAACTCCTAGCACATCGTCCAGATACTTTCGTCTCTCGAATCAAGGGGAGGAAAATAGCTGAAGAGACCAGCGAGAAAGCTAGAATCGTGCTGAAGGAAGGAGGGATGCTCACGAAAAGGGGAAGAGAACTTATCGCAAAACTTGACTCGGAGTTTAAAAGAAGGGATATAAACCCAGGAACCACTGCCGACCTAACCGCCTCCGCTTGGATGCTCACCCTACTGGAGGGTGTGCGACCATAAGACCAAGAATATCACGGAAAAACTTTGAGACTCGCAAAGGATCAAAATTCTAAATATTAACGTACCTTAAACTAATCGAACATGAGCTCTCTTGATGAGATCGGATTAACTTGGCATCCGGCCGAAGTGATAATATCAACATTTAACCCGGATGGGTTACCCCACGCAGCAGTAGTTGGTGTTAGGAAAGTGGGAGAGCTTGAGGTGGGGGTGAAGGTTTTCACCGATACACACACCTTTCGAAATCTTGAGAAGTGGAAGGGGGCTACCATTAACCTCACGGAGGACGCAAAACTTCTCGTGAGGATCGCCCTCAAAAAACTGTTGGGATTTAGCGAAAACCAACTCAAATTCGCACGATCAAAAATGGTGAACGCTCCCCGGGTGATTGGTCTCCCAGCGTACGCAGACCTGGAGGTGAAAGAGATCACAAAAGAAAAGCTTTCGGATGAGTTGGGTGAATCTGAGATAGCTTACATAACGTTAACCGTAAAAAAAATAGAAGTGGCTAAGCCATTCGTTCGACCGTTCAAGAGATCGGATTTCTTCTTGATCGAATCCGCTGTGCTCGCGACCAAAGTGATGAAGGCTATCGAGGGAGGAAAGACGGAAGAGGCCAAACGAAGACTCGGAAAGATTGAGGAGTATAAAAGGTTGTGCGACCATATAGCCCCGAGTTCTGAAGAGTCCGCTATCATCGCAGAAATCGCCGAATCCCTGAAAGCCATGATGAACCAGGTGACCTGATGAAAAAAATCCTCTTGATTACAGGGAAGCTCGCCGCTCCACTGGTGAAAGAATACTCTGACAAAAGCCGGGTAGAAACGGAAACTCTGGTAATACCGACCCCGGTCGCCACCTTCATCGATCCAAAAACTGCAATCAAGGAAATTAGAAAACTCGATTTGAACGAGTACCGGATGATTCTCGTCCCTGGCCTAGTTCTCTTTGACCCGTCTGAAATTGAAAGAGAAACTGGGGTTCCAGTCTACCGAGGACCGAAACATGCGGCCGATCTGCCAGTCGTTCTGGATAATTTAGAGAGAATCGAGCTCTCTAAAAAAGTTCCCGCATGCAAACTCCTCAAGTCCGAGATAGAAAAGGCTACCTCCAAAATTCTCCAGGAGATCGAAAGAGAGGCGTTGCGGGACATGCGGGAGCCATCAAGCTTCCTCATCGGTGAAGGAAAATCAGCGATAGGGATTGGGGGAAAATTCCCTCCGCGCGTGATGGCTGAAATCCCTGATGCCCCATCCCTTCCAGAAGAGGAAGTGATAAAGATGGCTAGGCGATACTTGAAGGAAGGTGCTGAGATATTGGATGTTGGGATGGTGGGGGGGAGGGAAGAACCTGAAAAGGCTGGGAGGCTCGTTTCCCTCCTGAAAGAAAAATTCGGGGTACCAGTGAGTATAGACACGATGAACCTCAAAGAGATCAAGAGTGCCGTCGATAGCGGGGCCGATCTCATCCTCAGTTTAAGCTGGGAAGGCGTGGAGAAGTTCGAGGGCCTCGATGTGCCCGTCGTCCTCGTCCCGAGGAGGAAGAGATCCCCGAGGGAAAGGTGTAAGGACCTCTTGGAACTGGTCAAAAAAGCCAGAAAACTTGGATTTAAGAGAGTTATAGCGGATCCGATCATCGAGCCCCTAAACATGGGTTTCGTGGCCTCACTCACCACTTTCTCAGCGGTCAGGGAGCGAGAGCCAGATCTTCCTCTGCTCATGGGAGTAGGAAACGTTGTGGAGCTGTGCGACGCGGACTCGATCGGCATGACGGCCCTCCTAGCCGGTGCTGCCTGTGAACTTAAGGTAAGTATTCTCCTCACGGTCGAAGCCAGCGACAAAACGAGGGGAAACGTCTTTGAACTCAGGAGGGCGAGAGACATCATCACGTTAGCCAAGTGGCGAAAATCCGTTCCCAAAGACTTGGGGATAGACATGCTAATCCTCAAGGAAAAAAGAAGGATATTCGAGAGATACGACAAGAAAATCGAGGGATCTACTAAGGTCGTTCGAGCCCGACCACCACCGGAAAGAAAAAGATTCAAAATGGAGAGTGGTCGATTTTTTAGAATATACGTTTCCGAGGGGGAAATAGTGGTTATTTTGTACGAAGGGAGGAAACCCGAGATTGTATTTAAAGGAGAGAAATCCGAAACCCTGTGTCATGAGATATTGGGAAGAGGACTCGTGAAAGATCCCGTCCACGCCGCGTATCTTGGGAGGGAACTACAGAAAGCTGAAATAGCTCTGAAAACGGGGAGAGGGTACATACAAGAGGAAGAGATTTTTTGAATCAAAATTTTCACTATTGTGAAAACTAGCTAAAATTTTTTATTCTATTTTCCCCAAAATAATAGAATGAAATGGACAAAGAAGAACTCTCAAAAGAGTTGATAAAAACTGCTGTAGAGAGATATCCAAGGATAGCTGTAGCCTGCTCTTTCGGGAAAGACAGCATGGCAACCGTCCATCTAGCTCGAGAGGTTGACCCAGACATACCAGTTTTCTCCATAATGACCCCATTCAAACCACGTGAAACTTTTGAATATCTTGTGAAAATGAACGAAAAAATGGGATTGAACACCACCGTGTACATCGTGGCCAAAGAGGTTCCTCCTGTGCTGAAGGAACATGGGGTGAAAACTGTGTTGCTACCCACCGATGAGTTCGAAGCCGCTCAATCAGAAGTCGAGAGAAAATATGGAAAGAAGATCTACGAGGTAGACCCAGACAAGTGTTGTGAGCTACTGAAAGTGAACCCAGCAAGAGAAGCCGTCAAAAATCTTGATGCATGGATATGTGGACTAAGAAACACCGAGGGGAGGACGAGAACGGGAGTGAAAGAGATAGAATTCAGGGGTTTGGTAAAAGTTAATCCGATACTAAACTGGACCGAGCAGGATGTGTTGAGGTATTTGAAGCGCAACGGCATTGAGCTGCACCCTTGGTATACTAAAATCTTCCCCGGGGGCAAACGGATCAGGTCACTGGGTTGCGAGCCGTGTACAGTTCCTATTTACGATTGGCAACAAGAAAGAGAAGGAAGGTGGTTCGGAACGAGTAAATGTGGGGGGGAATGCGGGATCCACACCCGAAATTTGAAGTGAGTCGATGTCCAATCCTAGAAGACTCTCCGTGAAGAGCATAGACTCCAAACGCAGATCTGTAGCTAAGACTTTATCTTGGCGGTCGATAGCCACTCTGATAACATTCATTATCGCACTAACTTTAACCCACGATGTTCCTCTCTCCGGAGCCATAGGTGGACTCGATGCTTCTACGAAGATTATCTGTTACTATCTACACGAGAGATCGTGGGAGAAAATCAGTTGGGGGAGGGAAGTTGAAAACAATAGAAGACATAAATGAGAAGATAGAGAGCGGCAAAGCCGTAGTTCTAACCGCAAGAGAATTCAAAGAGAGGGTCAGGAAGAAAAAAACTCGCGCCGAAGATGTGGATGTGGTGACCACCGCTACATGCGGATTGATGTCTGGAACCGCCGCTATCCTTTCCATACCCATAACGAGGGGGGGGAAATTCGAAAGGGCTGATGAGGTGTGGATCAACGATGTGCCCGCGTTTCCGGGTCCATGTCCAAACGAGAGGCTCGGAATCGTAGATGTGATAGTGTACGGGACTGCTCGCTCGGAATCGAAACCTCAAGAGTACGGAGGCGGACACTTGTTCAGGGAACTCGTCGAAGGTAAGAGGGTGGAAGTCAAGGTGAAGGCTGACGGCAAGGTATTTCGAAAGAAAGTGACGATCAGTGAACTGGGATTCGCAAAACTTCTCACGACTAGGAGCTCATTCAGGAATTATATGGGATTCCTCAACACGAAAAAGGGTAAAGTAAAGAGTATCTTCTCCGTGATGGGACTAAGAGGGCCATATGAGGAGATATCTGTAAGCGGGTGCGGAGAGATAAATCCTCTTGAAAATGATCCCCACCTCCAGACGATCGGAGTTGGAACCAAGGTACTCGTTAACGGAGCAGTTGGATATGTGCTGAGCAAGGGAACTAGGAGTTCTGTCCAGAGACCGAATCTGTCAGTGGTTGCTGACATGCATGGGATGAGTCCTGAACTCATGGGTGGGTTCGTAACGTCCAGCGGCCCTGAATGTGTGACTTCGATAGCTATCCCGATCCCCGTCTTGGATGAAAAAATATTCTCGAATTTGGAGAAGACAGACGAGGAGGTGGGCCTACCCATAGCTGATATCCACGATAGGGTCCCCTTCACAGAGAGCGACTACGGAAAAGTTTGGAAGAACACGGATCTGAAGATAAGATTCAATCCCCGCAAATGTCAGGAACATGAAGTGTGTGAGGTCCAGAAATACTGTCCGACCAAGGCTTTCAGGAAAGGGGAAGGTATTGATGAAAGTAAGTGTTTTAACTGTGGAGCCTGTGTGCGCCTGTGTCCAAACGGTGCATTCGAAGGGAACTTGGGTAGAATAGAGATCGGGGGAAAGGAAATTCCCATAACATTGAGACAATCAAACAGGGAGAGAGCGGAGGAGTTGGCCTCCATGCTAAAAAGGATGATCATAAGGAGGAAGTTCCTACTGGCAAACCCCGTGGCCCGTTTGGAGTAATCCACATGGGGAAGTACGTCCTGAGATGTTTAGAGTGTGGTAGAAGAATCAAAGATGAGTTCACCAACCGATGTCCCCACCATGATTCCCTCTTGGTCAGTGAATACGAAACGAAGAAGTTCTGTGTGAAAAACCTGCCGGGAATGTGGAAGTTCATCGATTGGTTGCCAGCCGAAAATCCCATCGACATAGATACCGCTCCCATTACCTACAAGAGTGAAGGTTTTGGAAAAGAACTAGGGCTCCCTGAACTCTACATAAGCTTCAGCGGTTACTGGCCGGAGAGAGAAGCACGGATCAGAACTTGTTCATTCAAGGAACTGGAGGCTGCTGCGACATTTCCGAGGCTGACGGAAAGAAGCAAAAAGATTCCGGTGATACCGTCAGCCGGTAACACAGGGAGGGCTTTCGCGCATATTTCTTATCTAACGGGTTCTCCGGTGGTGGTTCTCGTACCCAAACAATACGTCTTCCGGATGTGGAGTGTGGTGGAACCAACCCCCACATGCTTGCTGATATCAGTTGAAGGTGACTACACGGACACCATCAAGCTCGGGGAGAGAATCGCTAGCTTAGAAGGAATGGTTTTCGAAGGAGGCGTGCGGAATGTGGCCAGGAGAGATGGAATGGGAACCCTGTTATTAGACTCTATCTTAACGATTGGGAGGTTGCCCGACCACTACTTCCAAGCAGTGGGGAGTGGGGTGGGAGCGATAGCGGTGTTTGAAGCCTCGAAAAGGGTGCTCAACGACGGGAGATTCGGGAAGAAATTGCCGAGGCTCCACCTCTCCCAAAACATTCCCTTCGCACCCATGTTTCGGGCCTGGAGGGCCGGGAGAAAGGAGATAGTTCCTGACGTGGACCTACCGAACGCTGGTGACGCAATAGAGAATATGTACGCGAGCGTCCTGTCCAACCGGAACCCCCCCTATTCCCTAAGGGGAGGTGTTTACGATGTCTTGCATGAGACGGGAGGGGAGATGTACGGGATAACGAATGAGGAAGCTGTAAACGCCGAAAAATTATTTGAGGGGGTAGAAGGGATAGACCTCGATCCCGCTGCTTCGGTGTGCGTTGCGTCCCTCCTGCAAGCTGTCGAAATGGGAAAAGTGGGGAAGGATGAGAAGGTATTACTGAACATCAGTGGGGGAGGATATGACAGGGTGAAAGAGGATTTGGCGATAATTGAAATCGAACCTGATTTGAGGATGAGATGGGATACTCCAATAGAAGAAATTGAGTCTAGTCTAAGGGAATGGTGGAGAGATGTCCGTAGGGAATAGAGTCGTGGACATAATGAAGAAGCACGAGATCGACATCATTCCGATCCTACCGTGTGAGCGAATCAAAACCCTCATCTCCCTCCTCGGTGCGGATTCATCTTTCCACATCATTTCTCTTAACAAGGAGGAGGACGGAGTAGGAATATGTGCGGGTGCATATTTGGGGGGAGGAAAACCAGCTCTAGTCATCCAGAGTTCAGGGCTCGGCAACTGCTTTAATGCTCTGCTCTCCCTGTCAGTTGCGTACGAGCTTCCGATTCCCGTGATCGCGAGTTGGAGAGGGATCTACGAGGAAAAAATACCTGCCCAGATACCATTCAATAAGGATCTCCCTAGAGCTCTTGAGGCTTGGAAGATCCCGTACCTAACGGTACTGGAAAGATCCCAGATAGACCTGCTCGAAGAAGCTATCGAAAGGGCCTACGAAGAGAATACCCCATTCATTGTTTTAATCTCTCCGAAGGTCTGGGAGAAAGAGGACACGAATGAAGTGAACCAAACCTTTCCTCCCAGAAAGATGGAGGTTAATCTTCAATACCGAAAAAGCACGCGCGAGCCGGAGATGACGCGATACGAGGCCATAAAAACCATAGTGAAGCACTTGGACGAAGAGATCGTAATCTCAAACATAGGAGTACCAAGCAAGGAACTATATCACCTCCGGGACAGGGATCTCAATTTCTATATGCTCGGTAGCTACACCCAAGCTTCCTCGATAGGCCTCGGAATTTCTTTAAAAGTGAAGAGGGATGTGATAGTCTTGGACGGTGATGGCAGTTTGCTTGGATCGAATGTGCTCCCTATAATCGGAATCGAGAAACCTGAAAATCTTTCTGTAATTTGTCTGGACAACGGAACCTTCGGAAGCACGGGAGACCAACCCACGTGTGCATACTCTGATATCGACATGGAACTAGTAGCCATTAGTGCGAACATAAAGCTAACCTACCACGCACAAACGAAAAGAGAGTTAGAATCCGTTATGGAAAGGATACACGAGAAGGACGGACCGAAATTTATCCACGTCTTGATAAAGCCGGGAAACGCGAGAGTGAAAAACATCCCGCTAACACCCGTGGAGATAAAAAAGAGATTCATGAAGGCGATCTCGTGAGCAGGATCGGAAAAACTACCGAATACCAGCTAAGGGAGGCTAGAGAGAGTGATGCCGAAGCTGTGGAGAGATTGGCTAAGATATGTCAGCCCCTCAGAGCATCCGTAAAAGGGACTTATGAATACATGGTGCTCGGCTTCAAAAGATATTTCCTCCTAGCTCTTCACGATGACAAAGTGATAGGGTTCATAGTAGGATTCCCCAGTTTGGAGGGTGATGTGTGGATCTATCAAATCGCTGTCCATCCCGTATACAGGGAGAAAGGGGTGGGTGAGAAACTGCTCGGGGAAGAATTGAAGAGACTCAGATCCGATAACCGTAGCGTGGTAAGAGTTAGAATCTTGGAATCGAACCGTCCGTCTATGAGTCTGTTCAAAAAGTTTGGATTCAAAAAGAAAAAGAAGGTAGGGGGATGGGTGGAGATGGAGAAACGTTTGAACACTAGACGGGCGGTCAAAACTCAAATCACCTCCCCCCACATGGAGGTTTCTAGGTGAGCCAGAGCCGGTATTGGATACAATATCAGCCTGTCCGCTAACCCGCGGTGTCTATTTTTTACTTCCTCGATCACTTCGTGTGGCTTCCCCTTGACCGCAAAGGTTTCAAAGATGTCATCTGTAATTTCCCCAGCCATCGAGGCCCAATCTCCCTTCAAAGATTTTCTATACAACCTCTCCGAGATTTCCCCCCAACCATGAAGCTCCATGACTTTTTTGTACGTTTTGGTGGAAGCGTAGAAGGCTATCTGAAATCGTATGTACTCCTCCGTTTGCCTTATTTCTTCTTCACTCCCTCCCGTAACTATGAAGACTCCAGCGACCAGCTGGACATCTTTGCGTTTTCTTCCGGATTCTCTCAAACCCTTCTCGATATTCGGCAACACGACCTCTTTCACATATTTGGGGGAATGGAAAGGATGGATGTGAAGACCATCACACACTTCCCCGGCGAGTCGACACATGTATGGATTAACTCCAGCTAAGTGTATTGGAATATGGGGATACTTTATGGGACCAGGATCGAAAAACGGTGTCATCAAACTGAAATTATAGAACCCTCCACGGAAGTTTAAAGGTCTTCCATTCTGCCAGCAATCCCATATAGTCCGCAGAGCTGAAACGTATTCTCGCATTTTTGATCCAGGTGGATCCCACCTCACGCTGAAACGTCTTTCCATGTGCCCCCTCACCTGGGTACCAAGTCCTAACACGAAACGCCCATGAGAGAGGGTTTGGAGATCCCAAGCTGTATAAGCCACAGTCATTGGGCTCCTCGGAAAAGCCACACAAACAGAAGTCCCGATTTTTATCCTTTTGGTATGCTCCGCTGCTAACGCCAAAGGAATGAAAGGATCACGACTGGTCTCCCCCATCCATATGCAGTCAAATCCTATTTCTTCCGCTTTTCTGGCATGCTCCGGAATCTCATCCCAAGGGAGGGGTGGGAGAGTGATATCTATGAGCATCTAAATCTCTCCAAGGGGTGGGGAATAAAGGCTCCGCTTTATCGTGAATGATGAAATCCATAGGAGGAAACTACCAACGGGATTAAATAATACTCATGGACTTACATTTCTTGAGACTGTGAAGTGAGAGCTTGACCCTACTCCTGATCAGCTCAACCAGTGCTCACGAGGCGATAAAAGCGTTTAGAGGAGGGGCGGATATCATCGATATCAAGAACCCAAAGGAGGGCTCTCTAGGTGCCAGCTTTCCGTGGATCATCTCGGAAACGAAAAAGTCGATCCCCGCCTATGTTCCGATCAGTGCCGCGATAGGTGATTTCCCCGACTTACCCGGAAGTGCATCACTGGCAACCCTCGGGGCCATCGAGGCTGGTGCCGATATCGTGAAAGTAGGGTTAAAAGGACCGAGGAGACTGGAAGATGCCGCTCACTTGATGAAACAAGTTGTGAGGGCTGCCAAGCTTTCTTCGAAGAAGGTGAAAGTTGTGGTATGTGGCTATGGAGACTTCGAAAGAACAAACACCATTGAACCTTTTCTCCTACCCGAAGTAGCAAAAATCGCAAATGCTGAGATAGTGATGATTGACACGGGAATAAAGGATGGAAAACCCTTGACAGATTTCTTATCGAAAAGTGAGCTAAAGGAAATCGTCGAAAAAGCGCACTCTCTGGGGATCGAGATAGCGCTCTCAGGCTCATTAGGACCTGATGAAATCCGAACCATCAAATCTCTGGGTCCCGATATAGTGGGGGTGCGGGGGGCTGTGTGTATCTCAAGGGATAGGAACGGAGAACTCTCGGTCGAACTCGTGAAGAGAATCAAGGAGATACTGGTGAGCTGAGCTGCGGGTACTGATCCTAGAGACCGTCTCTGGCTTGGGAGGCGAACTATCTCTCTTCCCAGAGGGGTTCGCTTTCCTAAGAACCATGGTAAGAGAATTTAAAGATTCGGGTTTCGATGTTGTGGCCCCCCTCCACAAAAAATTCCAAAGGCTTGCCAGTTTAATCGATACTGAAGTAAAGATCGTCCGAGGCTCGTTGCTGGAGATGCTGCATTTTGACCCAGATGCTGCCCTATTGATAGGACCAGAACCGAAACTCGCTGAACTAACGGAATGGTTTGAAAAGAAAGGTATCCGAGTGCTAGGAAGTGATGGGAAAGCTGTACGGCTCTCAGGTGACAAGTGGGCAACGTACCTCAGACTCAAAGCTGAGGTGAGACTACCGAATACTTGGAGGAAACCACCGAACATCGAGAAAGCGGTGGCTAAGCCCGTTAGAGGGGTGGGGAGTACTGGTGTCAAGTTTTTTAACGGTAAAAGATCAGGAAAGACAATTTTTCAAGAGTTCATCAATGGTACCCACGCCAGTTGCTGCCTTATGGTCACCGACCATGTCACCCCCCTTTCACTCAACGAACAGGAAGTCTTCGTGTGCGGGAGAGAATTCAGGTACTCGGGGAGCCGGATCCCTTTAGAGTTGAATTCTCATTTGTCGAGAGAATGTGAGTCCTTGGCCAGCAAGAGTGCGAAGCTCTTGGGCGTGAGGGGACTTTGCGGAGTAGACATGGTCATAAGAAAAACTCCATATTTCATAGAGATGAACCCCAGAATCACAACGTCCTTCGTGGGACTCACCCGCGTTATTCGAGAGAACTTAGCTGAGATGCTGATAAAGGGAATGCTTGAAGGAATCGAAGTCAAAAGACCTACCCTCAAGGGGCACGCGGTCATCAGGATATACACACTCCGAAAAAGTGGGGGGTTGGAGTGGAATCTGCTCGATGAGTTAAAAGAGATCCGCGCGCTCGTAACACCTCCTGTACCTTTCGGCAGGGGGAGGGTCTCACGTATGGTACTGACGGGATCTGGGAAGAAGAGTACCAACGCCCAAAAGGAGATTAAAGATGCGCTGGAGAGAATATCGGGGCTACTCGGAGTTGGAGTAGATGCGTTCTCTAGGTATTGATGTGGGTGGAGCCAACACTAAAGCTATTCTGCTCGATGGTGAGAAAATCATAGACTATTCGATCCGTTACATCCCTCTTTGGAAGGAGTGGGAGAGACTGAAGGGTTTCCTCAGAGAGTTGGCTGGAATACCAAACCTGAGCGTGATAGGTGCTGTGATGACGGGAGAGCTCTCTGATGTATTTAAAACAAAAGTTATCGGTGCGAAAAAAATTGTTAAGGAGGTAGAGAGGGTGTTCGGAGAGCACTGCTTTTTCGTGACGATCGATGGGAGGGTGCTAAAATCCAACAAGGCCAAAAACGAACCTCGAAAACTCGCTGCTGCTAATTGGGTAGCAAGCGCTGAAATCGTGAAGAGAAAGTTTCCGGAATGTCTCTTCGTGGATGTCGGAAGCACGACTACTGATATAACCCCCATCGCGGGCGGAAAAGTGGCCAATTTGGGGAGCACGGATTTCCAACGATTGAAGAGGGGGGAACTAGTCTACACCGGGATCCTACGTACTCCCACCACCTGTGTGCTCCGGGAAATCAGAGGAGTAGGGACTGCCTCAGAAAACTTTTCGATAATGGGTGATGTGTACACGGTGTTGGGAATGATAGGAGAGAAAGAGTACAACTGCGAGACTCCCGATGGAAGAGGGAAGGATGTCGAAAGTTGTTCTCGGCGCATTGCGAGGATTTTCTGTTCTGACTTGGAGGAACTCGGAAAAGAGTTCATTGTGAAGGCTGCTAGAGCTCTCCACGAAGAACAAATAAAATCCATCGTTAAGGGGATCGTCAAGGTGGCAAGGCGATACAGGATCCCACACGACTCCGAGATCGTGATCTCAGGGGTAGGGAGAAAAATTTTAGCAGAAAAATCTGCACGAAAGGCTGGCTTCAAGAAAACCGTGGATCTGGGTGAGATCTACGGTGAAGGTGGTGCGGTGATGACACCTGCGTTGGGGGCAGGGGTTCTAGCCCAAGAGGCCACGATATGGATGCCGTAATAAAAATAGGGGGAAGTCTCCAAGCCGACCCGAAGGACTTGAGGAAACTCTGCATGACCCTTGCTACCGTTTCGAAAGAATACAACATCCTCGTGGTTCCGGGCGGAGGGAGACTTGCGAGGGTGATAAGGAAGCTCCAAAAGGACTTGAAGTTCTCAGACGAGACTGCCCACTCCGTGGCCCTCCTCGCGATGAATGTTTACGGGATCGTCCTGCATGAGCTCATCGAAGGATCGAGGCTCACCGAATCTTTAGAAAGTCTGAGTTCAGGATGCACAATCTTTCTCCCCTTCCGAGAACTCGATCGCTGTGAGGATCTTAAGAGATGCTGGGACGTCACCTCGGATTCGATATCAGCATGGGTTTCTCTGCGGGTTGGGTGCAAAAAACTCATCTTGGTGAAGATGACCGACGGGATCCGAGTGGGGGGAAGAAGGAGAAATCTTTTGACCACGGGAGACCTAAAGAGGGTGAACCAACCTGTGGTCGACAAGGAAATATCTTGGCTACTAGAGAAGGGAGGAATAACTTGTTGGATCGTCAACGGCAAGCATCCAAACAGGATAAAGGGTGTGTTAACCTCAAAGAAAACTGTATGTACCCAAATCCGGCCAGCAAAAGAAATTTCTCTGTGAATCGGATCTAATTGTTGGAAACATGAATCTCGAAAAGTGATGTGATGAGAGTAATACCCGTGGTGGACCTGCTGAATGGGCTCGCCGTACACGCAGTAGGTGGACGAAGGAAGGAGTATGCGCCGGTCAAAAGTGTTCTGACACCGGATCCTGATCCACTCTCGATTGTTCTGGCATTCGAGAATCTCGGACTGAGAGAGGTATACGTGGCTGATCTCAATGCCATAGAATCCATCGGAAATAACCTTCAAGTAATAGAAAAATTGTCCGAAGAGACCAACGTCATGCTCATGGTCGACGCTGGATTCAGAAGGGCAAAAGAAATTGAACCTTATGTGGAAAGAGGAGCGAACAAGATAGTGATGGCTACTGAAACGCTTGAAAACTTTGAAGAAGTTAGGAAAGCTCTAGATTATGGGCGTCCTTTGGTAGGAAGTATAGATCTGAAGGGGGGGAGGGTCGTGGCTTCATCTAAAGAGGTAAAAAGACCGCTCGCAAATGTGATCCAAAACTTCGAGGACGCGGGAGTATCGGAAATCCTTTTGTTGAATCTCGATAGGGTAGGAACTAACGTGGGGCCGAATGTCGCCCTAATCGAAAGAGCCCTTCGGATAGCCACGGTTCCCTTGCTTACCGGCGGTGGAACGAGACATGGGATGGATCTAAGGTTCTTACAAAAGATAGGAATAGCAGGGGTACTCGTAGCCACTGCTCTCCACAGCGGAAGGATAGGGAGAGAAGAACTTGAAAAAGTTCAACAAAAAGAATAAACAATGCCAGCCCTCTCATAAGCCCTCTCCACAACTTCCTCTCTCCTTTCTCCAAACTCCAGAACACTGCAAAGCGGCCGCCCGGCTAGAATACGCTGCCCTTCCCAAGGTATGTCGATGACTCCTGGAACCCCCCTGAGCCTAGGGGCTACTAAGTCCTTTTTGGTATAGAGGATTAGCTTCACGGAAAATCCCCGGGGTTTCCCATAGCTTCTAGATTCCATACCACACCACCTAAGATGCTCCTCAACGAGGTTTATTCTGAGTACCAACTCAACGCAATCGATGGTACTCTGAAATCTTGGATTAACCTCTATGAGGTACGGCCTGTCAGAAAGAACAAAATCCACACCGTTCGTTCCCACGAGGCCTAGCTCCACACATATATCTTCTGAATATGTCCGTACTTCCCTCAACACATCTCTTCTCGTGGAAAAAGGCACTACTGCCCCACAGTATCCGAACGGTCGGGGGCAAGCGAGGAACTCATTCCCGATTATCTGTTCATTTACTGTCAAACACTTGGCACGCTCTCCATCGGAGAGAACACTTGTGCTTATGTCAGTGCCTTCCACATATTTCTGTACGTACACGGATTTCCCATCCCCAAAGGAAATCGCGTGTTCAAATGCTTGTTTCATCTCGATCTCCGATCTCGCCAATCTTATTCCTATTCCCCCTCCCCCAAAAGAAGGCTTGACCACTACCGGATACCCCATATCCTCCGCTACCGTGAGTGCTCGATCGAGTGAATTAACACGCTCGGTGGGTGGAAAGGGGATTCCGACTTTCTCGGCTATTCGAAAATACTTTTTCTCCATGCAACTCCTAAGCCTCCTCAAATCGTTACCCAGTATTCTCGAGCGTTTCGTAAGCACCTTGAGCAATTTGACATCATGCTCAACCCCTGAAGCGAGGATGACACCATCCACCTCATAAGCCTCGAAAGCTTGAGTACTCAACTTTAGAAAATCGGGATGGCTACCCGGCGAGGGAGGGGCAGGAGGAAGAACGCGATCGGCCACAGAGAGGAGGTCCAAATCGCAAAATCTATCTACTGCGATGACCTTTAAACCGAGAGCTTTGGCGGACTTAACTACGGGTCTCGTGTTAACACCCACGACCAGCAATGTCCGGAGATCCTGGATCGAACCCACTCACCTACCGAGCTGATTGTAAAACCCATGAAAAAAACTCTTCGCGGAGGCCTTCTCCCAAAAACCTACCATTCGGCCCTCCCAAATCGATCTAGTGACTCTCCGTATCGCGGAAAGCCCAAATCTCCAACTCACCAAGAACCCACGGTCCCTACGGAAGATTAATACGTATTCTTTTGAGAAAAGAGCGTATGGTTCCGGAGCGAGTGGAGAGGAGAGATATCTATTTTCAGAAACCGGGAGCTGCGAACACTGATGAGGTAATCAACGCTGTGGTGAAAAGAGCAAAAGAAACTGGAATCAACAAAATCGTGGTCGCGAGCGATTCGGGTGAAACTGCTCTACAACTAGCTGAACGCGTGAAGGGAGACACCAAAATCGTAGTTATCTCCATGAAAAGGTTGAGAAAGAAAGCGAAAAAGGAACTTGAAAAGAGAAACGTCATTATATTTGAAAACTGTTTTCCGATTTTCCGGAAAATGGGCCTCGAACTCAGGAAGGCTCTTTACATGTTGGGCCAAGGGTTCAAAGTTGCTGTCGAGGTGGTGGTAATGGCTACGGAGAGGGGAGCTATAAGACCCGGAGAGGAAGTAATAGGGATAGGGGGAACGGCGAGAGGTGCCGATACCGCATTGATCCTGAAGGCCGCAACACCTGAAGATATGCTTGATGGAGACATGAAGAAGAGACTTGAAGTACGAGAGATCATCGCTATGCCCAGATCCAAGCGATGGTGGGAGTGAAACCCAACACCCACAACAGAAATTACCTAGCTCCTAGAGGAGAAAAAAATCTAAACCTAGGGGTCTTGATCTTATTCAGAAAATGGACTTGAAAGAAGTGGTGGTCGTAGAGGCGGTCAGAACACCTACGGGCAAATCGGGGTGGGCTGGAACTAAAAAAAGAGGTATGTTCGCAGAAGTTTCAGCCCAACATCTGCTCGCCACCGCACTCAGGGGACTTGCAGACCGTGTAAAGGAGAAATCGGGTGCATTCGATGAACGTGAGATAGAGGATGTTGCCGTGGGATGTCTGAGCCAGATCGGAGAACAAGGTTTGAACATAGGGAGGGTAGGAGTGCTAGCTGCTGACTTGCCCGACGAAGTATGCGGTTGGACCGTTAACCGTTATTGCAATGCTGGACTCCAGGCTATAAACTCCCAAGCACAAGCCCTCATGAGTGGGTGTGGGGAAATAGCGATAGCAGCTGGGGTGGAACACATGAGTCATTATCCAATGGGGTCTGATTTAGAGGCGGCAATGAAAGCTGGCTTCCCAGTCTCAATCCATCAGCGCGCTGAGGAGAGGGGAGCCTTTACCGTGATGGGTGTAGCGGCAGAAATCGTTGCCGAGCGGTACGAGTTGAGCAGAGAAGAGCAAGATAGATTCGGTCTCTGGAGTCATCAAAAAGCTGTGAAGGCTATCAGGGAGCGTGAATGGTACGAAAAAAAGATCGTCCCAGTAGAAGTTGGACGCGAGGGGGAAAAAGTGATGGTAGAGACAGATGAACCCCCCAGAGCCCAAGCACTTGATGATCCCAAAACCGCGTATGAGCGAATGAAAGCTCTCCCGCCTGGGTTCAAAGAAGGTGGAACCGTTACCGCAGGGAACTCTTCTGCCATCGTTGACGGAGCTGCCGCAGTCATGCTCATGACACGAGAAAAAGCGGACGATCTGGGACTAAAACCCATGGCGAAGATAAAATCCATGGCGGTAGCGGGTAGTGACCCTGTCACCATGCTTTTGGGACCTATACCTGCCATGAAGAAAGCGTTGAACCGAGCAGGGCTTCAAATGGACGATATCGACGTATGGGAACCGAACGAAGCCTTTGCCTCCCCGGTACTAGCGTTCTGTAAAGAATTCGGTGTGGCATTTGATGACCCGCGCATAAATCCAACCGGTGGTGCAATATCCATTGGGCATCCAATCGGGTGCACAGGTGTCCTCTACTTCACGGAAATGGTTCACTGGATGGCACGCAAGAACCTGCGGTACGGACTCCAAACACTCTGTGGAGGCGGGGGAGTAGGAATAGCTACCATCGTGGAAAGGGAGAAACCTTAGCCACCCCATCTCCTGAGCATCGCACTCTTCTCCCTCAAAAGCAAAGTTTGGAGAAAAGAAGTGGAAAAACTCTTTTCCTTCTTCAGAATCTCCCTAGCAACCGACGGTGTTATACCCCTACCCGCCAGAGCTATTGCCGCAAGCTTCCCGTATTCCCCAATTACCTCCGAAGTCTTCACGAGTCTTTTCCACACCTCGTTTTCTTTTCCCCGCTCCAAGAGCTCGACAGCCCTCCTTACATCCTCTGCTGGCTCTTCTACCATGCCCACCATGTGACTCCCACATTTCGGACATATGGGTTTTTCATCTAGGTTGGCAATGCTGAACTCCTGAACCCATCCTTTACACGTAACGCAAGCGAACGTCCTAACCTCGCTCAGAAGCCTAGCCTTAGCCGATGCCATTGCGAGAAGCTTCAAGCGCCTTGGTGCAATAGGATCCATACCCACAGATTGTTGCCTCCAGAGGGGTGCCGACATCGGAGTTGGACTCTCCCTTTCCCCCAGCGAAACCACCTCGATTTCCCCCCTACCCACACGTTTAAACACCTCCATAGTTTGCTCGAGATCCAAATCTCTGTGGACAACCTCGTTAAAAGTCTCCTCAAACGCTGGAGTTCCCCTCAAAGCTATCACGAGTTTCTCCACCAGGGAATTTGAGAGCTCCACCTCCCGCTTGAGCACACCCATTCTCCTAGCTACTTGCACCAAACGCCACCTGAAGAACCTGCTTTCCTCAACAATTTTCCTTAAATCCTCTTGGAACCTCGGGGACTCTTCCACAAATTTCACCACCATCTCCGGATCCACCGAAGGTGAACGGAAGACTATCCGGTACGGATCGATCTTGGATGCCACTACCTCGATGAACTCAGAGGATATCCTGTGGGCGATAAATCTTGCCAGCGTACGATTCACGAGGGTCCCAAGACACGCATTCAATACACAAATTTCCCCTATCCTCTCTACCGTCAAGCGCCTATCCGTGGGAAGAGGTAACCCGAGTCTAAGCTGAGAGATCATTTCAGACACGGGAGGTTTTAAGTTTTCCCCGTCAACTCCATACTCACGGGCAAGTTCTTCTACGATCCTCTCCTCTGTCTTTCCATTTCTGAAAGCCTCTTCCACTTTTCTCCTCACAGCCCCTACCTCCTGGGCAATAGAGAACGGAACTGGAATTTCCTCCCCTATCCAAGTCGGGACCGCCCCCACGGGATCGTCATCCCGCCTAACGTAAACCTTAGAGCCAAAGACTTGGACTATCCTCCATATCTCTCCCCCCAGCGTGAATTTCACTCCCGGTTCTCCATATTCAGCTATAAACGACTCGTCAAGGATACCTACAGGTTGGTTCAACTCATCGTCCACCACCAAATATTGTTTGAGGTCTGGAATCATCGAAAGATTCCCGAAATAGTACTCGAACACCGCTTTCGACGATTTAGCCCTTGAAAATTCTTTACCATCCTCCGAGACCCAGAAGAGTCTGGGGCTCAACCCCTGACCGAACCTCTGGACCTTCAACACTTCTTCTATCTCCAAGTTCCGGAACGGGTATGCTCGTCTGAAGAGCTCACAGACTTTCTCCACCTCACCTCCTCGCCCCGATATCAAGAAAGAGACGAGAGAGTGAAACAAAACATCGAGCGGCTTTTCCTGAATCTTCACCCGCTCAAGTTCTCCTCGCTTAGCACGGGAAGCTATGACCATTGACTCCAGCATGTCGTCAGAGTCCTGAACTACAATCACCCCCTTCGCTATCTCCCCTATCCTATGTCCGCTTCTTCCAACCCGTTGGAGGAGTCTAGTCACTTGTCGAGGTGAGTTATACTGGATGACGAGATCCACACTCCCGATGTCGAGACCCAATTCGAGAGAAGAAGTACTCACCAGTGCTTTGAATTCTCCATGCTTCAATCCACGCTCTGCTCTTACCCTCGAAAAACTTGAGAGTGAACCGTGATGAACACTTATGGGAAACTCGATATCCCAAAGCTTGAATCGGTTGGCGAGGATCTCAGCCATAGGCCGAGTGTTCGTAAAGATGAGGGTTGACCCATGGTTCTCTATGAGTTCTCGCATTTTCCGCATCCGGGCAGCTACCTGGGGGAAAGTATAAAGCTTTGAAGCTAGGGCTCGATCAACACTAGTGGGGTGAGGATAGACTACTTTTAGATCCAGCTCTTTCACCATGCCCACATCTAGAACTTCACATGGTCTCCGCTCGCCAACCAAGAACCTCGCAACCTCATCTGGAGACCCGATAGTGGCCGACAATCCCACTATCTGGAACTCCCTTCCACAGAGCTCCCTTAACCTCTCAAGCGAAAGGGCGAGCTGGGCACCTCTCTTATTGTCAGCGAGCTCATGCACTTCATCCACTATTACCCACCGAACCTCTCTTAGGTGATGGCTGAGTTTCCTGCCCACGAGAAGGATCTGGAGACTCTCTGGAGTAGTTATGAGCACATCTGGAGGAACCAAAGCTTGTCTGTGCCTTTCTGAAAGTTGAGTATCCCCATGGCGGATGGCTATCCGCAGATCTAGGGCCCTGCACCACCACTCCAATCGTTCGAGCATGTCCCTGTTCAAAGCACGTAGGGGGGTTATGTAGAGCACTTTCACTCCCCGCCCATAGGTTGGAGAGGTGAGGAGAAGATGGAGTATGGGCAAAAACGCTCCCTCAGTCTTTCCGGATCCGCTGGGTGCTATGAGTAGGACGTTTTTACCCTCCAAGATCGCGGGTATTGCCAATCGCTGTGGCGGGGTAGGCTCAGTAAACCCCCGCTCCAAAAGTAGGCTCCGGATAGGCTTGATCAACCCCTCAAAAGGATTTATCGAGGTCCGCATCAGTGAACTACCCCCAGCTCTCGCAGGGGGCTTCCTGCCTCAGCGACGGGACATGCCCAGCGACCACGGCTTGCGCCGGAACGCGGGGTAGAGGCCCCATCTCCACAGGCGTTCGCTCGGGCCGTCCCAGCTCCATGTGTCGATTCAGAGCGCGCTCGGCTGTCTTTGAAGGATACAGGCGGAACCTGTGGCTAAGCACGCCCCTGCCTCTCCACTTTTTTCTTTATCAGCTCCACTATTGCTTCATTGATGGTCTTGTCCTTCGTTATGGTCCGCTTGAATTCCTCCCACAACCTATCTTCAACCGTGATGGTGTATTTCGTCATCACAATAGGTTACTACAAACTACTATATATGCGTTCCACCTCTCATCCCTCCCTTGCGGAAGGGACTTCCCGGCGGTGGAGTTAATCTCCTGAAACTCAAATGAGTTATCGTTCCTCCGCCTTTCTCAACAGTTCCAGAATTTGTATATTGATGATGGCGAGGTATGACAACGCGCTCGGTGGGTTGAGCGACCCGCACGAGTGAAACGAAAGATTCGTGGGGTCAGGTACACCGCAACGAGACTCATTCCCATCCTGCCGAAAACCAGGGAGTTCAAACACCACGTGCTACGCTACAGGCTCATGGAACGCTGGGGCTACGCGAAGCACTACGTTGACTCCGCCATCAAACAAGCATACCGCTCAACCCGCGCAACTCAACCAGGCGCTGCTCCAGGTGTGGGGAAGCAAACAAAGCCCCGAAAGGAGCATCTCACGGCAACTCAACGTTGCCGTGAACCTGTACCCTTCAGATGGAGGGACTTCCCCACGAGGCAAAGCTCGATCGCATCGTGGGTTCGCTCTGGCGAGGAAAAGCGTGCTGGGAGCCCTGATGAACTCTCGAGGGGTCCGAGCGTGATGAATCCCAAGAAAAACGGTTCATTTGTTACCGTTTTTCAGAACCCTAGAGATAAGCCATATCCATACCCAATTTTCTCCTCATCTCACTTAGCTTTTTTCTGAGTTCCCTCTCACTATCCTGATACGTGGAAAGAAAATTCCCGAGATGGCTGAGGGTATCCTGATACCTACCTACTCCAGTAGCTATGACTAACATGTTTTTGGACTTCGGATGAAAAGACGCGAGACCAAAGGGAACAGGATCCCCTTTCTCCATTATCTCTTTTATTTCGTCGTCTATTTTCCTCGCATGGAACTTCGTCCCAACTCCCATCAGCTCAAACGGATTGAGCATCTCCCCCTTGATTTGCCATAACCCCACATCGGGTGCGTAGAAGAATATATCTTGGTACCCGTATTCATCCTTCCCGGCCAATACCCGCCAACTCTTTCTGAGTTCTGGATGTCTCCTATACTTTAATCGCATTTCCTCCATTATCTCTGCGAGCGATTTGATGCTCATCTCACCACCTTATGTAGAAGTCTGGCTCCCCCTCCGGTTCTTCCCACCTCACATCCACCCCCTCCACATGCGCCCCTGGAGGGCCATGCTGACAAAACTTTATGATCTCCTCAACCATTTTCTTCTCACCCTCGAACACCGCCTCTACCCTTCCGTCCGGTAAATTGCGAACCCACCCTTGGATCCCAAGCTTCCTAGCCAGCTCTCTCGTTTCATACCTGAAGAAGACTCCTTGGACCCTTCCCCTCACGTAAACGTGTGCTCTCACCCTCATCATTTTCTACTCATATCGTCCCAAACAATAGGATTTTCGGTCCAAACGGACACTTCGTGAGTACTCAACCAGTTCGATCCCCCTTGTCACCAAAACCTAACATATCTCCACCCGAATACATGGTAGGTCGGTTTTCAAGCTCCCCGCGAAAGGGAAGCCCCGGATGTCAGGGATTCCAAGTAGCCTCCGTTGCAACGAACCGCAACCTCATCGCCGCTCAGAGGGGGGCCTTGAGCGGGGGGCGGTAAGCCCGCTTCCCGCACTTAGCCCCCGCTTCGGGCTTTCATTGCCTTTATTCAGCACCAGCACGACGTCACGCAGGATCTTACCCTCCATCCTAAGCGTCGGTGGGCATCTTTTGCGTAGCGGGAGTTGAGTTTCATCTGTATCTGTAAAATCCACTCGATCTCGGCTTTTTCGACACCCCGCTGCTTGAGCACGTACGCTCGCCGCCTAGCGTTGCCGAAGCGGCGGTAGAGTTCTTCCAAGCGAACCTCGTCTCGTGGATCGATGCGCACAAGCGCGCCGGGGATTGTTATCTTAGACATGGTACTCCTCCTTTATCGCCTTCACGATTCTTTTTGCCCCACGCTTCCGTAGAGCCGCCGAAAATGAAGATCCTCGACGAGTTCTTCGGGCTTTCGTTTTCTTCCACGACTCGGATACCCACTCCATAGGAAGCGAAAGCTTCCCTCAGATACTCGAATTCAAACCTTGCCAGCCGGTGCTTCCCAAGCCTTACCCCCTTTATCACGCCCTGGTCGATGTACTTCCGCAGGGTGTGGGGGTGCAAACCCGTGTACTTTGAGGCCTCTTTCATCCTCATTAGTGCCATCAAATTTGTATTTGTGAAGATATCAACAACTGTTATTACCCACCTCCTCGAAAATCCTTCCCTTTAACTCGCTCAAATCCCGAAGTATGAATCTTCCATGTGTTTTACCACTCCTGTCCAAGTAAAACGCCAACATCCCTAACTCCCTAGGTACCAAGTAATCATGCTCGAAATGGTCGCCAACATGAACCGCCTGGGGAATGGAAACTCCACATATCTCAAGAACGCGCGAATAGGTTTCCTTCGACCTTTTCACTTTTCCGAAATCTGAGAAAGACGAGAAAATTCGATCAAAATACTTTTTTATCCCCGTCGCTTCGAGCTGGAAGAGTGCGAACTCCCTAGGAGCATTGGTGAGGACCACAAGCCTAAATCCCTCCCCTTTCAAATCCTTTAATGTTTCTGGAACCTCGGGATAGGTTCTTATGGCGGGTTTACACCTCTCAAAGAGCTCTCTGAACTTCACCCTGAGATCGAATCTCCTCAACCAATAGCCCAGATCATACCACTCCAATTTGCCATCCCCAACTGAGTCGTATTCCCTCTTGATGACGTTTCTGGCCTCTTCGAAGGGTATTTTCCACTTCTCAGCATATATTCGAGGTATCTCCTCTAGCCAGACCTCGACAGCAAAACTTTTATCCACAAGTGTTCCATCCAAATCAAACGAAATAAGGTCGATCATCCGCTGATCATTAGACTTCATCCTATTTCTCTTTGAAGAACACTGCTCAATTACCCCGAAGTGTACTCCTGAGTTCTCTCACACATTCACGTGTCAACTTCTCGGGGTCAAAGGTTACGATCAGAGACGCTCCCTTTTCCACACACTTCCTCCTCAGGGCTCCAACAAAGCCCAAAGCCCTTTTGAATCCGTTGGCCACGAGTAGCTCGTAGAAACAATCAACGAGCACCGCCGCGTGCCCTCTAGTACGGGAGAGGTAGTGGGAAACTATGCTCTTCGCATACCCTAGGTCGGAGGGTTTCACGGTTATTTCCCCCCTTATTCGCTCGGAGATCATCGCCACTATTGGTGTCCTAGAGAGACCGTATTTCCTTTCGATTTTATAAGGGAGGCTGGAGGTTATCCATATTCCGGGAATCCCGTGGAAAACCGCATCTAAAAACATTTCTACTCCACGCTTTGGCTCCTTTTCCTCAAACGCATAGCTATATCCAGGCTGCATCTTATATTTCGGCTTATCCGATCTACTCTCTTCAGGAAGTGGGATATATAACCTCGAAATTGGTGGAATAACGAGCATTTGATACTTAAGAATGGCGGAGTCTATCAACAGAATTCCAATCGATATGAAATATGGGGTTAGGGGAGGAATGGCATAACTACCTAGTCCAGAGGGAACCATGTATGTAGCTACGCTGGCGGTGGCAGGCAAAAGGATCGCCGCGATGAATAGATTTACCTGTTTGAGCATTATCCCGGAAGCCTTGATGCGCAACTTGAACAAGTAAAAAACTCCGTAACCCACGAACACGAAAAAGTAAAGTGCCCACACGAAGAGACCAGGACCAGGTGCACCTTCGTAAAAACCCCAAGGATACTCCCGTACCCCCTCGAAGAAAAAATTCGTGGCAGAAGAAATTGGGGACATTATGAAGGCGGGGATGTAAAGGAAGACTGGAAGGTACGGTCTTCTTCTGATGGCAGGAGACTCCTCTGGGAAAAAAAGAATAAGATGAAGGAGAGCCGGGAGATCGAAAAACATCATGACAAGACGTACTTTTGACCACATGAGAGCCACGTTTTCATTCGGAGAGGTCCATTCAAAGAAATTAGCTAGAACATAAGCGGAGTAAATGAACACGAACCAAGCGAAGAGCATATTTAAATGACGTTTTGGATTTTTGGAGAGTACGTAAATCCCTGAAATCAAAGCGATGAAAAAGGAGGCCAGACAAAAAAACGCGTAGATCGTCATCTCTTCCTGCCTCGGGTTCTAGCTTTTCCCCTCTTCTTACGTATCTTCAGGTGATTCAACACTAACTGAGCCAGCTTCCTATATTCCACCGCAGCGCTAGATTCAGGAGCATACAATACCACGGGTATTCCACGTGTTATACTCTCTTTGACCATGTCATCCTCTGGAATAACCGCCAAAATGGGCCATTTCAACGTCTTCCTAACTTCGGATAATGGGATCTCGAACCTCTTGCCCATAACTTGGGTCATCACCACTCCTAGAACAGGAACTTTGTATTTCTCCGCGAATCTGAAACTTTGGAGGGTTCCCGCTATTGCCGGAACTTGAAGCTGACACACCACTAGTAACTCATCAACACACCTCATCGAAGCTATAACTTCCAAAGCAAATCCAGGAGCGGAGTCGAGAATGATTAGATCGTACCTCTTTCTTAACAAATCCAAAATAGGCATAAGGTTTATTGAACCCAGCTCCTCGGTGAAGGCTACCGTACCAGCAACTATATGTAAACCGTATTCGGTGGTTAAGATAGCTTCCTCAATCTTATTTTTCCCGAAAATGACATCTTGGATGACCACAGGAGGATCGAGGATACCTAGGTGAAGCCCTAAGTTAGAAGCAGTCATGTTCGTTTCGACCACGATGACGCGATTTCTAAGTTTTTGAGCGATAGACGCCCCCAGATTCGCGACGGTGGTGGTTTTTCCCACTCCACCTTTGGCAGAAAATGTTCCCAGCACTACACCCTTCTTTTTCATTTCAATTCTCCAGAGTTCCCCCCGCTTTCCTCCTCCCGGCCCATATTTTTGGGTAACGAAACCCATATTTAAAAAGGTGATGGTGATACCTAAAAAAATACACAAGATGTGCAACTCAGAACTACTCTTCCATTACCTTCCGCTCCAAACGTTTCAAGAAATCTGTGAAGTCTTCTCTCTTTCTCTCCTCCACAGATACCTTTTTCCCAGCGACTGAAAGCTTTTCGATTGGGACTGCCGGCTTGATAGGCTTGCCCCTTCGTCTAAGAGGTTTAGATGGGGGCGAAGGTCTCGGACGCTCCCCAACCCACATCAAACTTCGCACAGGGATGAATGGCTCAACCCTACGTGCAGCACGTTTAAGGCCGTCAAGCGAGACCAATGGCTCCACGGGCTCAAACACCCGTCTCAAATGGCTCAGAGAAATTTTAGGCTCAGGTGGACGCGGAGGACGTTTCAAACTGCGCAGGATCTCTGATGGTTCCATCCCAAAGATTGGAGGAACGGCCTTCTCCATCCGTGGACGGAAGGATATGGGCACAGGCTCTACAGGACCCTCCGGCATGTCTGGAACCGGCGTGAACGGGGCTGGTTCTAGTTTTTCTAGCGATGGGATCGGAACTGATGGCACCAAACGTGGCAGGGAGATCCTAGGTCTTAGAGCTGCTAAGCGATTGATGGGTATGAAGGGCGGGATGGGTCGGAACCATCGGAGATAGGCTACGAATCCAACACCGCCTAAAACCCCGAAAGCTAAGATCAACATGAAGTAAGTTGGTACTGGGAAGAACGGAGTTGGGAAAATCGGTGATGGAAGTTCTTCTTTCTGCTCTCCCCCTATCGCAAAGAGCGAAAGACTTTGTGCTGTCGTCGCAAAGTACATGTAGTCAGAGTCCTCCGAGACAAACTCTGTAGGTAGCTCTCCCCACCGACCAGCAGACCATCTAAACACTCTGATCGTTTTCTCATCGATGTTGTTGAGTTCAATCCAATCCCTCGGTACTGCGAACCTAAGCTGAGCTGAACTCACATTTGGAGCGGGAAT
>JAPDJF010000016.1 GCA_029259185.1 Hadesarchaea archaeon | reverse complement strand
TAAACATATCGGTCTCCCCGTGAACGGGTCACGAACTGCCTTCGCAGAGCTGTACTTGAAGGTATCCGTACCCAACATCACATAAGCTGGTATGAACGGCAAGCCTGCGGCGGCGGCTTTGAACCTCCACTGGTACGCAGCATTGCTCAGTTCTGCAACTACTTTGACCCTTCTACTCTCGACTGCCCTCCTTGAAGCCGGAGAGAGCCCGCGGAGTTCATGTCCAAAGGAGTAGGCTACCTCCACTTCACTCACACATCCACCGGCGATCAGACAATCCAAATCGTGCACTGCTGTTTTACCAGCGACCTTCAGATTTTTTCTTCCCTGCCTGATCAGCTCATAGATCAGCGCCATCGATACCCTCACGTGCCCGAACCCACCAAACGCGATAAAGCACCCATCCGATATGAATCTAGAAACTGCTTCCTTAACATCCACTCTCTTGTCTCTTAACACTGTTGATTTGTTTTCACGAACCCATTTTCTGTGTTCCTCTGGATCACACCATCCCAAAAGCTTTCCTTTCCCCTCTTCTAAGATCTCCATTTTGTTCAGTTTCTCCTCAATTTGAATTAATTTTTTTTTGGTTTGCGAGTTTAGGGAGGGAAAAGATTTAACCTGGAACTTCAAGTCTGGGTGAATGGAGAAACTCATCATAACCGTCGCCCCCACTGGCGGAGAGTTCGTTTCTAAAATGCTCACTCCATACGTCCCTTCCACCATTGACGAAATAGTCGAAGAAGTCGTTAAATGTAGGAAGGCAGGAGCTTCGATCGTTCATCTGCATGCAAAAGATCCAAACACCGGCCTGCCCCACCCGGATCCAAATTCAATATTTCCGGAGTACATCGAGCGGATAAGGGAGAGCGAAGCATCGGATATCATCATTAATATCACGACTGGAGGCGGGAGGCCACTTTCCAAGGAGATCGCAGAAATGCTGGGTATCGAACAAAAGATGACACAAGAAGAATACGAGCAAATGATAGACAAGGTAATGGAAGAGCGAGCAACCTTCGGACAGGAGATGAGTTCACTTAACATGGGATCTATAAACATCTGGGAAGACATGGGAATCCAAGCGCTCAGAAGTCAAATCTTCGCGAACCCTCTGTCCAGAATCGAACTGTGGGCGAGTTACATGTACAAGAATGGGGTCAAACCGGAGTTAGAGATTTATGACACGGGACATATCAACACGGCGAAAGCACTCGCCCGAGAAGGGAAGTTGAAGGAGCCACTACATGTTCAATTCGTCATGTTTGGGGGATTATCCTGCATGTCACCAACACCCGAGACCCTGCTCTACTGCGTCAACAACCTCCCTCCGAGCTGGACATGGTCCGTCTGTGCCCCAGGCAAATTCGAAATGCAGATGGGTGCCTTAGCCATAATGATAGGAGGTCATGTGCGTGTGGGGATGGAAGACAACATATATGTGGAGAAAGGAGTTTTAGCCAAAAGCAACGCTGAGCTCGTAGCCAAGATCGTCCGAATAGCTACAGAACTAGGGAGGGAAATCGCAACTCCAGATGAAGCCAGACGGATCCTCGGCTTAAAACCAAGAAAACGCTAAATTGTCTAATTCTCTCCAGCTCCTATCTCCTCCAGATAAACTACCTCCCACTTGACTTTTCCATCCTCCACCAATTCTTTTATCCTCCGCTCAATCGAGCTTAACGTTTTACCTTTTCCCGTCTTGACTTCAACCATCACGATAGAGCGGGGATTCCCCTCTGCATATCCCTCAAAGACTATGTAGTCTACTGGAGAACCTATGAACCTAGCATCTGCAGGCTCGTATTTGAACATAGGGAGGAGTGGAGCCATTTGCTCCCCTATTTTTCCCTTCAAAATCGACCTGCTTCGCTCCAATATTTCTCGTCTGAAAACCTCTTGGAACTCTTTCTTCCACCGCTCGAATCTAGACAAAAAAGTCTTTTTCAAAAACGAATACCCAAGCACTACCCCTAACAAGATCCCTAACAGAAATACTAGCAAATATGCCATTCATCCACCCGTGTATTCGGGAGACGTGAAAACTACTTGAACTTTGCACCCCTAGCTGCTAGGGTGGCTTTTTTCACTTCTTCCGCTTTCTTTTTTCCAGCAAGACGTTTGGCCAATTCAAATGCGAACGCCAATGCTGTGCCCGGACCCATACTCGTAATGAAGTTCCCATCCGTAACCACGAGCTTACCCTTCGGTTTTCCTCCTCCTCTCTTGAGTTCCTCTTCTAGGCCAGGATATATCGTGCACTTCTTCCCTCTCAACACTCCAGCATCCGCAAGTACAGAGGGCGCACCACATATCGCTGCAACGAGCTTACCAGCTCCAGCAGCCTCTCTCACGAGCTGAAGCACCTTCTCACTCTTCCTTAGATTCTCATACCCAGGAGATCCCCCCGGACAAATGATCGCATCAAAATCTTCAGCTTTTACCTCGTTTATGTTCGTGTCTGGAACCACCTTAACCCCATGCGCACCCTCAACTATCCCAGAGGTTAACCCAACCGTTGTTACTTCGACCCCACACCGTCTTAAAATATCCACAACCGTTAGTGCCTCTATCTCTTCGAATCCGGGAGCAAGAAATACTAACGCTTTGCCCATCCTCTCATCATTTTAAATGCTCACCCCTTTTTTAACCTAATGGAGAAGACTGAAAACAACTTTTTTCACGATAAGCTCCTAGTTGGGTCTCCACCCATGGTGACACCTTCTGATGGACCCGAGGAAGAAGATGGGGGAAAGGAGATAGAGTTCTACCGATTACATCTATGGCTCTTGTTCCATCCTTCTTGATTTTGAATTTCTCACCCCCTTCTTCCCGCAAGTCTGGCCTCAAGAATGTTGTGCCTTAGGAAAAAGAACATCCGGGACAACTTTCCTCAATCCCCTCATAAGTAAGAAGTAATTCCAGCCCTTCTCAAGAACCCTCACCGTATTTAAGGATTTCAGAGTCGCTGACTGCCCAGCCCTCCTTCGAGGATACCATATCGATATACGCCAGGTCTACATGCATCGGACAGGGAACAACGGACCACCTCTCCCCGTCCCAGTGGAGGATGGTTCCATTGTCTCCCACCGCCCATCCATCCTCCGGCGAAAGCATGTCAACCCAGCGTAGCGATCCTTCTATTGGACTGGGAACAACGGACCACTTTTCCCCGTCCCAGTACAGGATATTGTCTCCGACTACCCAACCCTCATCAGAAGAGAGCATGTCGATGTGTGAGAGAATGCCTGAGCTTGGACAAGGGACCACGGACCACTCCCTTCCGTCCCAGTACAGGATATTGTCTCCCACCGCCCAACCTTCCTCCGGCGAAAGCATGTCAACCCAGCGCAGCGATCCTTCTATTGGACTGGGAACAACGAGCCACTTTTCCCCGTCCCAGTGTAAAAAATCGCTTCCTCCTAGCTGAACAGGAGGGTAACGGTCTTTTGTGTATCGGAAATAGGTAATTACTGCCCAACCCTCATCGGAAGAAAGCATGTCGATCCCAAAAATTAGACCACAGATATTGTCTTTTTTTGGAAGAGTTGGTATGTATTTTGTCCATGTTTCTCCATCCCAACGACATAAAAACAGTTCACGAGAATGAAGGTCACAGCACCCTAACCACATCTCATTTTCAGAGCATATGTAAGAAGCAGAGACCCAACCCGGTAAGCCGACCACGAAGGAAAACTCTCGCCCATCGAACTTCCATATACCCTCCGACGAGGTGTTCTCCATATACGTTTTTCCGAATATCCAAACCTCGTTAGGGGATAAGACCCAGACCGAAGGGCGCACCGGGGTCCAAGGTTCGAATGGGGCATCCACCCTCCTCCAGCAGGGGTGCGTTTGGGTTGAAACCAAAACAAAATATCCAGCCGAACCAACCGCAACGGCGACAACGAGCAACACGACGATTTTCCCCATCAGCTCTCGCCTTTGCCCTCCGGAGGCCGCCACGGGCAGCGCCGACCCCAGCACGAGCACGAGCACCGGGAGAGCCACAAGCCCCCTCATGCCCTCACCCGTATCTCAACACCCCCCTTCCGAAGGAAACCGCCCATCCCTCCGTGGGGGAGAGCATGTCGACGGACCAGAGCCAGCAGTCGACTGGGGAAGGGACCACGGACCACTCCCTTCCGTCCCAGTGCAGGATGGTTCCATTGTCTCCCACCGCCCATCCATCCTCGGACGAAAGCATGTCCCCCCACCAGCACTTCTCCTCCGTCATCTGAGCCACCTCCCAGGAGGAACCGTTCCAGCGGAGGAACGCGCCCCCCACCCACTCCTCCATAGGCCACCTCGCGGCCCAGAGCCTAGCTATCGCCCACCCCTCGCTCGAGGAGAGCATCTGGATCCACACGATGGGACCGCAATCGTAGTTCTCCTTGTAAATTCCCAACGGGTTCTCGAACTCGGTCCACCCCTCTCCGTCCCACCTCCAGAGGGACTCGCAGTTACCGACCCACCCCTCCGTGGGGGAGACCATGTAGAAACCATATGGGGAGGACACACATGGCATCTCGGCCAAGCGCACGAACTCCCTCCCGTCCCACATCCAGAGAGCTTCCCTCCCGGCGGAATCGGGACCCGCGAAGAATACGCTATCCGGACCCAGAGCCTGGAGGCACTGGAAGAAACCCCCGCCGAGGATGGGAGCGCGAGCCACCCTCCACCTGGGACCCGAGGCAAGCGTTACCCTCACGAACAGGCAAGCGAGGAGGCCGATCGCGAGAGCGACCGAGATCAGGACGAGAGTTCTTCTCCCCACCTTCCCCCTCCTACTTCCGTCCGCCAGCGTTTAAGTTTAGCCAGCACCTGAAGCTTGAACCGTTTCTTCCGAGGAGAGTGACTCCTAGGCCGGGTGAGCACCCTGGGGGCCAACCCTGAGCCTCACGGAAGTTCCCAGCCTGCGCAAACGTGTATCCACCATGCCCCGATCTCATACCACGTTTTCCAAGGGGTATATGCTTCCCTTTGTCACCAAGCACTTTGTTCCCCGAAAAGTTCTGAACCAAGAAGTGGGCCCGGAGGGATTCGAACCCTCGATCTCCACCTTGTAAGGGTGGCGTTTGTCAAGTTTCACTTCTTGACCGCTGGACTACGGGCCCGCAATAAATTAAATGGATCCAGATTTGTACTTTTTCGCTCTTCGTGCGAAGCCACTCGATACGGGAATTAAGAATTCCCCTTTTAAGCTCATTGATAAATATAGGCTTTGGGACAAAATTACCCCATAACCACTCTTGTGGCAAAGACGTTGTAAGCAGCGCTACGGAGAACATCGCCATCTCTCGCCTTTCCTCCCTTCGTTGCTTTATCGTCCAGCCGAACCGTCTCTCGCCCGCGGATGTCGCGGCTTCGCTCAAATTTCTCATGAAGTACTTCTTGAGGAGCTCCATGGGATCCTCTGCTATCCTCCCGATGACCGGGACCCACTCCAAACCCACTCTTGAGAGGTCTTTTTGGGGACGATGTAGACGGAAGTTCTCTCCCCGAAAAGTCTGAGAACCTCCCTCGAACTGTAGTATTTGTCCATCGAGATCTCTTTCATTTTGATTCCCGTTCTCGCGAGCATCCCATCGCTTGATGGTAACCAGTTCCGTCGCCTGCCTCGTCGGAGTGCAGTCGCTCCACGCTCTTGTAGCTGACCTCGAAACCGAACAGCGGCTCGAAGGGGACGAGGACCTCTGATGTCCCGGTTGCTTTTGTTCATTAGTCTCGTGAAGAGGAACAGCATGGTGCGTTGTACCAGATCGGCCCTCCGCCGCCTTCTTGGCGAACTCGAGCAGCTCCCTGAGCCCCCGCTTAACGAGTCCCCTTTTCCTCTCCCACTCGCTAAAGGGATAACTGGTATTCTCCTTCTGAAACAACTCCCCCCTCAGCTCGTCCAAGACCTCAATCAGCTGTCTAGCAAGTTTCGGTGTTATGATGCGCATCACAAACAATTGAGAAAGATCGAGACCACCGCAAAAAAGTGGTTCTGACTGACGAGGTCGAACTGGTATACGAAAAGAGAATCACGCCTTTCGGAAATAGTGCAAAAGTTGACGCGCCCAGAAAATACAGGGGTCGAAGGGCCTACGTGATCATCCTGAAGAGGTGATCATTGAATTTTGTCCCAATGCCGAAAATATACAATAAACATATTTATTGAGTCAGTTGTTAATAGATAAAAGATGTCTCTCAAACTTCCAACCGGTTTCGCTCTCTTTGATAAGATGTTTTCTGGAGGTCTCCCATTAGGGTCATTCATCATTCTGGATGGACCCCCGGGAACTAAGAAGAGTGAGTTCTTGTACACAATGACGGTGAGACAAGCCGAATTGAAGAGAAGACTCGCAGAACTCCCTGAAAACGTGATCTTACCAGATACCATTTGGTATGTAGCACTAGCGAAAAGTAAAGAAAGCGTGTTACGAGATATCAAAGGGAAATTCTCTGAGAATTTTTACAAAGAATTTTCAAAGAGAGCCCTCTTCAGAGTTTTCTGGGAACCACCAACTTCACTGGGTGATTTGGGAAGCTGGATAAGTAAGGCAAATGGGGACTCTGTGAAAAAAATGAGAGAGGAGATAATCTCCAGTCTCTCCAAGTTTTTGGAACGAGAAGCACCAAACAGTATGATAGTCCTATTTACTCTAAATGACCTCGCGTTGTTCTTCAAGAAGGAAGAAACACTTGAGTTGTTGGCCTTTTTGGAAAGTCTGCGGGAAGCCTGCAGGTTATGGGACTTCACCATCCTAGCGGTCTTGACCTCTGGGGCTTTAGATCCGAGCTTAGAGACGATGATCATGTCCAAAGCGGATGGACTACTTTCTTTCCAGAAAAGCGGGGACGGTGGGAGAAGGAATTTGTTGGTTTGCGAAGAGGTGAGGGGAGTAATCCCTGAAAAAGAGATTTTTGAGATAGAGCTTAAAAAAGAAGGAGTTGAACTGAAAATAAAGGCATGAAATCGTTATTGATCTTTTTGGTAAAATACTTTGAAATAAACACAGTCTCTAGGTTTTACTTTTGGTTCTAATGTGGGTTTTCCCAAAATATCTTTGAGACCCCTGACGATGACTACAGGACTCTTCTCACCAGCCTCCCCCATCAAAAGTTCAGCAGAGGTAGCTATTTGATCGGCCACACACCTCCTAGTTACTCTGAGGGGATTACCAAACAAATCTTTTTTTCCACGTAGGTCGATAACGGACGTTAACCCCGCTATCCCTATGGCTTGACCTACCGTCCCTAGCCTGAGTGGCCTTACCGTGCTGTCTGCTATGATTACCCCTATCTTCTTTCCTTTATTTGAGATCGATTCGCGAAGCTCTTCCGCAACCTCGTTGGGTCTTGAAGGTAGCAAGATAGCATGTCCTTTCGGGGCATTGGAAAGGTCTATCCCAGCGTTCACGAAAGGAACACCCCTCACCACAGTGAGGATAGCGTGCTTTGAAACGCTTACGATATCATCTGACTCTCGAAGAACGAGTTCCACCAAAGTGGGATCCAACTCAGATTCTTTGGATAACTTCCTCGCTGATCTGGAGACTTTGATTCTAGAGAGTTTAACGATCCTCCCCTGAGCCACCGCCACGACTTTGGAAGCGATAACCAACACATCCCCATCCCTCAACCCTCCTACGCGCTTCGTTGCTCGGAGTATTGTCTTGGGTAAATCGTCACCCGGCTTTATCAGGGGGGTTCTGACCCCTATAAGCATAACCCTGTTCGCCACGATTTAGAGATAAGTTTTTCATTATTTATGAACATAGAACGACTTGGATCGATAAGGTTTAATTCGATTTGGGGAGAGTTCGCTGGATGAAGTTAGTACCTCTTCGTGGTATCCCACTCGTAAGAGAGGGAGATGATATCGGTGAACTCGTGGTGGAGGCCCTGAAGCGCAACAGAGTTTCCCTCCAACACGGGGATGTAGTGGTGGTGGCCCAGACTATTGTTTCCAAAGCTGAGGGAAGGGTCGTAGAACTCAAAGAGATCAAACCGTCCACACTAGCCAAGAGGTTGGCTCGGGCTTCTGGGAAGGATGCACGGGTGGTAGAGGTTATCCTCAGAGAATCCAGCGAGATACTCAGAGCATCTCACGTATTGATAACCCGGACAACCCACGGATTCATATGCGCCAATGCGGGGATCGATCGCTCTAACGTGGGGCGTGGACGGGTGACTTTACTACCAGCAGATCCAGATTCGAGTGCCCGAAGGATCAGAAGACGGATCAAAGAGTTGCTGGGAGTGGATGTGGCGGTGATCATTTCGGATACGCAAGGGAGGGCCTTCAGGGTTGGGTGTGTGGGGGTAGCCATAGGAGTGGCGGGGATGCGTCCACTTTTGAACTTACAGGGGAGAAAAGATTTGTACAATAAGAGGCTTGAGAGCACCGTGATCGCCTCGGCAGATGCGCTAGCAGCGGCGGCCGTTTTGGTGATGGGGGAGGCAAATGAGAGTACACCTGTCGTGGTAATAAAGGAAGCCCCATACGAGAGAGGGGTAGGAGAAGCCAAACAATTGGTGAGACCAAGAGAACAAGATCTCTTTGGTCAATAGGATCGGCTTATTCGATTCAACAGTTCGGGTAGCTGAGATAATTTTTCGATTCTAAAATCTCCATCCACTCCTACTCCTATCACCACACCCTTTGCGTTTCTTCCTGCGAGTACATCACTCTTCGTATCTCCGACGAGTATGGTCTCAAAAGGGTGCACTCCTAACCTCCTGCATGCCTTTCGTACTGCCTCAGGGTTGGGTTTCGTCTTCCTTACGTCGTCTCCGGTGATAACCGTCTCGAAGTATTTTTCAAGTCCAAAGCTCTCAAGGATACGTTTCACTGCAGAGGAAGGAGTATTCGTGACCACTGCAAGCCTAAACCTTCTTTTCAATCTCTCAAGTACCTCATGTGCTCCCGGAATGACCTTGACCTCATCCAGGTGGGCTTTATACTTAGAGAGACAGTACTCCACAGCTTTCCTCCCGAGTCCAAATCTTTTCAAATTGCGGGAAAGACTAAACCCCCAGCATTTCTTCACATATTCTCCTTTCCCTATCTTTTTCTTCCCGAATTTTCGGAGAGTTTCGTTTAGGGCTACGTACCAAGCATCAATGGAGTCTATCAGAACCCCATCTAGATCGAATAGCACCGCCTTTATCCTTCTCTTGGTATTTACTCTCCCACTCTCTTGAGCCATCCACAATACTAATGTAGGTCTCGGATAATCCTTTTGGATATCCCCGCCTTCGACTAAAATGAATTTAGATTCTACGGGGGGAGTAGAATTGATAGATAATGATCGCCGTGCTCTCGGGTGGCACTGGAACACCCAAACTGCTCCAGGGGATGATGAGGCTGATGCCTTCTGAAGAAATTTCAGTAATAGTTAACACGGGAGACGATACGAAAGTTTCGGGTTTACACGTCTCACCGGACTTAGACACGGTGGTCTATACCTTAGCGGGAATCGTTAACGAACGTACGTGGTGGGGGATAAAGGGAGACACTTTTGAGACCTATAAAGCAATGAAGCGCTTGGGGTGGAAAGAATTGTTGAAGATAGGCGATAAAGACAGGGCGACGAACATAATCCGAACCATGATGTTGGACGAAGGAAAGTCACTCTCCGAGGCAACAGCCGAGATATGTCGCGCGATGGGTGTGAGATCCAAGGTCATGCCCATGTCCGATGATCCTGTGCAAACGGTGATTCATACAGATTCTTCCCCGATCGGGTTGCAGGAGTATTTAGTGCGGGGAGCGGGATCGATACGAGTCCAAGCGGTATCTTTCAAGGGTTCCGGAAAAGCCAAGCCAGCTCCTGGAGTCCTAAAGGCACTGAACGAGAGCGAGGCCATCATTATAGGCCCAAGCAATCCCATTACGAGCATAGGTCCTATCCTCGCCATAAAAAAGATAAAACGAACCCTATCTAAGCGAAAGTCAAAGGTTATCGCTGTGAGCCCACTAATAGGGAATTCTCCTGTGAGTGGTCCGGCAGGGGCCCTTATGCGTGCACTTGGGTATGAAGTTAGCCCTCGAGGAGTGGCTGAGGTCTATCGTGAAGTGATAGGCACGCTCTTGATCCACCCGAGCGATGGGACATTCAGGGAAAGAATCGAGGAGCTGGGGATCAGAGTCGTCCTTGAGGAGCTGCTTCTTCCGGACCTCAGATCTAGGATAAAGCTCGCCTCTACCATATTGAGATTAGCTGGATTCAAAGTAGGTGGTAGGTTGTAGTGCGTTCTCGAGGGATCCTTCCTACCTCCAAAATCATCTGATGAAACTCCTGCGGGGTCATCATCTGCAGTTTGCCTCCCGCTGCCCTCGTTATGTTTTCTTCCATAAGGGTCCCCCCGAGGTCATTCGCACCCGCAACCAGCATGAGCTTAGCACGCGTCCTTCCAAGCTTCACCCAAGACGCTTGAATGTTGTTCACCGATCCATCGAGCACTATTCTCGAAACCGCATGCACACGTAGGTTTTGAGGGGTACTTGGAGGAGAAGGTACGAGTCCGCTACGCCAGAGCGAAGTGTTGAATGGCACAAATGGTAGCAGAACGAACTCTGTGAACCCCCGAGTTTCCATCTGTATTTCACGGATAGTGAAGAGGTGTTCAGCCATTTCCTTGGGAGTTTCTAAGTGCCCGTACATCATGGTGGCGGTCGTTGGCACTCCCAACTCATGACAAGTTTTCACTGCTCTTATCCACTCCTCCTTGGTAGGCTTTTCCGGGCATATTATTCTCCTGACCCTATCCGACAATATCTCGGCAGCTGTTCCTGGAACGGAGTTCAATCCCTCCTTTTTCAGGATCCGAATCACTTCCTCGACCTCCACTCCTTCCCTCTTAGCCACGTGCAAAAGTTCAGCCGGGGAAAATGCATGGATATGAACCTTTTTGCTCTCTTCCCTTACGGCCTTAAGGATCGAGATGTAATCATCTATTCCGATCCCCGGATGTAGTCCACCTTGGATGCATATCTCCGTAACTCCGAATTCTAGGGCTTCCCGAACCTTGGCCCTTATCTCGGTAGGAGAGAGAACATACGCATCAGGGTTTTTCTCCCCTCTCCCGAAAGCACAAAATTTGCAAGCGCTCGAGCAAACATTTGTGTGGTTGATGTTCCTGTTTTTTACGTAGGTTACGATATCACCGACTCTTCTTTTCCTTATCTCATCAGCGACTCTTACCAAGATCGGTAGCTCGTTTTCCTTTCCTCGCAACAAGTACTCAACCTCCGTAAGACTCAACTCTTCTCCTTCGAGAGCACGCTTGAGAATCTTCAAAGTATCGGTTTTAAGCTTGGCGAGCACGATATCCCTCTTCATCAGCCAACTCTCGGAGGACGGCTCTTACCTCTGGGGAAGTAAACCTCGGATCTACTGCATATTCGGGATAAATCGGTAATCTCTCTCGAAGGATAAAACCACAAGCTCGCACCGCGTTTTCGAGTTCTTCCATCGATGGCCAAGGATGGGAGGGGTTAATAAAATCTGGGGTGAAAGGAGAAATCCCACCGAAGTCGTTGGCCCCAGCCCACACGGCTTCTCTCACGACTTCTTCTATTGGGCCCCAGCGGGTGAGGAGGTTTGGTGGCACTTGAATGCTCATTTCGGGTACAATGCTTCTGGCCTTTTGGACTACCCAAAAAAAATCTGATTCAGCTGGAGTGGGGTAATTTTCCATAGGGGTTCTAGGATGAGGAACGAAAGGTTGGATGATGATCTCTTGGATGTGACCATATTTCCGATGGATATCTCTGATGGCGAGAATGGACTCTACCCTTGCCTGGGGGGTTTCTCCTATCCCGACCAGCACTCCCGTGGTGAACGGTATCCTCAATTTCCCAGCCGTTTCTATCACCCGGAAGCGTGTGAGCGGTCTCTTTCCAGGACTTAAGGCGTGAGCGGGAAGATCGGCTATACATTCGAGCATCAGTCCCATGCTCGCATTGTACCTGCGCAACCTCTTCAACTCTCTTTCTTCCAGTACCCCAGCGTTCGTATGGGGGAGCAACCCAATCGCGAGGATGCGCTTACAGAGATCTTCTAAGTATTCAATTGTGGAAGAATACCCGAACTCCTCCAGTTTTTCCCTAGCCACTTCGTGAACCTCCGGCTTTTCACCCAAGGTGATCAACGCCTCGGAGCACCCGAGTTCTTTTCCAAGTTCCGCGAGACGTACGATCTCCTCGGGCGAAAGAAACCACGCCTCATCTTGGTCTTTTCTGAACCCACAATAGGAGCACCGGTTCCTACATAAGTTGGTGATGGGAAGAAAGACGTTGGTTGAGTAGGTAATCACTTTCTTCTCAATCTCTCCTCCTTTTAGTGCTCGGCTTCGGGAGGTAATCGTTCGGAGTGTGGGCCTCGGACTAGCACAACACATTTGACCACAAGAGTTTGTCGTCCTTTCCTTATCTATTATCCGCACTCCAATTAAAACGGATAAATTCCTAAGAAGAATGGTGGGCTATGGTTTGGGCAGTAATACCGGTAAAGTCTCTGGAGGAAGCCAAATCGAGTTTTCGGGAAATCTTGACACCTGATCAAAGAAAAGAGCTCGTATTATCTATGTTAGCCGATGTACTCACTGTCTTACGAGATTTTGGTATGAACACGGTAGTCGTCTCTCCGGACGAGGATGTTTTAAAATTCGCTTCAAGGTTCGGAGCCGAAGGCCTCAAAGAACCGGGTCTGGACTTAAACGATGCGATGAGGCTTGCGGTTCAGAACATCATGGAGAGGGGAGCAAGGGAAGTCCTGATGTTGCCAGCTGATTTGCCTTTCATTAAGTCTGTTGATTTGGAAAACATGCTCGGAATGGTCACTTCGGACAAAGAGGTGGTGATAGCTCCCTCTAGGACTGGGGGGACGAACGCACTGTTTCTGCGCCCTCCCGATCTGATCGACTTAAAATTCGGAGGCAAGAGCTTTCCACTCCATGTGGCCGAAAGCGTGAAGGTAGGTATTAGGCCCAAAGTCTACAGCTCCCCCACTATCAGCGTGGACGTGGATGAAGCGGGAGATCTTCTGAAAGCGGAGACATTAGGCCTCGGAACCCGCACCCGCGAATTTCTCGTCTCACTCCTAGGAAGGAAGTGACCCCGCACTTTTTATCGTTAGAGGTCATATTTGTACAAAAACTTAAAAAAAAAGGAGATTAATTACTCAGGCTTATGGCCGGCGAAAGAACTAAGATATTGCTGGACGAGGATCGTATACCAAAAAGATGGTATAACATCCAAGCTGACTTACCATCCCCTCTCGACCCACCTTTGAATCCGGCCACAGGTGAACCCATTAAACCCCACGATCTAGAACCCATATTCCCGAAGGCCCTGATCGCCCAGGAGGTGAGCCAAGAGAGATGGATCAAAATCCCCGAAGAAGTCCGTGAAGTTTACATGTTGTGGAGACCCACACCGATGTGCAGGGCTATTAGACTTGAGAAGTTCCTCAAAACACCGGCAAAGATATACTATAAGTGGGAGGGGGTGAGCCCGCCCGGTAGCCACAAGCCGAACACGGCGGTGGCTCAGGCTTACTATAACAGGGAGGAGGAAATAAGCAGACTCACCACGGAGACTGGAGCTGGACAGTGGGGGAGTGCTCTAGCGTTCGGCACGATGCTTTTCGGACTCAAATGCACGATATACATGGTCAAGATAAGCTACGAGCAGAAACCTTATCGCAGAGTTCTCATGGAGGCTTGGGGGGCGGAGTGTATACCGAGTCCAAGCACCAAAACGAAGTTCGGCAAGAAAATCCTTCAAGACGACCCGAACTGCCCGGGAAGCCTAGGGATAGCTATATCAGAAGCGATCGAGGATGCAGCGACTCACGAGGACACCAAATACTCGCTAGGAAGCGTGCTGAATCACGTTTTACTCCATCAAACGGTTATAGGGCTAGAGGCCAAGGAACAATTCAAATCAATTGGTGAGTACCCAGATGTTATCTTCGGTTGTGTTGGGGGAGGAAGCAATTTTTCCGGAGCATGTTTTCCGTTCTTGATGGACAAGCTCAGCGGTAGGAAGCCCGATCTGCGGGTGGTCGCATGTGAGCCGAAGGTCTGTCCGACTTTGACCAAAGGTCCTTATACTTATGATTTTGGGGATGCTGCAGAGCAAACCCCTTTACTAAAGATGTATACCCTAGGCCACACCTTTGTACCACCACCAATTCACGCGGGGGGGTTGCGATATCATGGTGATGCACCTCTCTTGTGTAAGCTCGTGAACGAAGGGATAATCGAAGCTGTAGCGTATGATCAGACCGAAGTTTTTAAGGCAGCTCTGACATTTGCAAGAACGGAAGGTTTCCTCGTAGCACCGGAGACCGCTCATGCCCTAAAAGCTTTGATAGATGAAGCCTTGAAGTGCAAGGAGAAGGGTGAAGAGAAGGTTCTGTTCTTCAACAACAGTGGGCATGGGTTACTCGACCTCGGAGCTTACGATTCGTATCTCCAAGGAAAACTACAGGACTACGAATATCCTGAAGAACTCGTGAAGAAATCCCTAGAAGGCATCCCTAAAATAGGGCGGTGAGTCTACCTTCTTGAGCGCAAGCTCGCCAAGATTATCGCTCCAGCACCAACTATCCCCACAGCTAGGAGGGGGAGTACCCACCACGGTACTCTAGGCGGAAGCTTGAGTGGTTCTCCGTACTCCATGAGTATCTCATTTGAATATCGAATCGACTCCAAGGCTAAACCAATACTTTCCTCTCCGTGGGCCGAGCGGGCCTCATCTAATTTTCGCTTGGCCAGTAAAAGCTCGATCACTTCTTCCCCAGCCAAAGCCGCTGCTATCCGATAGGTCACCTCAGCAGCCTTGATGAACTCATGAGCCGCTTCATCAATGGAGAGGTAAGATATGTTCACGTTCTCCCCCAAAATTTTTGGATTTCCCCCATAGTAGGTCTTGGTGATGTAAGAGTCAGAAGAAGTCAGCCCTCGCCTGCACCTGAGGATGTGGATAGGGTCGATCTTGAAAAGGTATTTGTCCGAGTTTCCACACCAAGTTGGGTCTACGGGTTGCCAACCAGCGGTTGGTACATACAGTTCTGCCCAAGCGTGGCTTCCAGCTTTGTTCTCCTGATAAATCCAACCAAAAGAGAGGCGTGCGGGGAGGCCAGCGGCACGAGCTAATGCGATCAAGAGGTCGCTGAAGCAGTCACAGTCGCCCTTTCCTCTCAAGAGAGTTTGCAGTGCCCCTTGGCGTTCGGGTGTGGGGGTGTACTCCACAAGTTTTTCTACTCCGCTCACCAGCCTTCGGGCGACTAGATAGACATTTTTCTCTCCACTCAAAATCTCAGCAGACGCGTATCGAATGCGCGGATCTTTGACCTCCCACCACTTGGTTTCCTCTAAATAGGTAGACAGTTGGGGTGGAATCTCCCCAATGTTTCCAGCGTTCTCTACGGAAATCTCGGGTGAATGGATGTTACACATCCAGACGATTTCTAACGTTATGGATCGATTCTCGTGTGGCCCGAGCTTGAGCTTTAAGCTCCCGTACCAGTTGTTCTCTTCATCTTGGTGGATAGATCCCAACTCGGGATCAGAATCCACAAGTGCTGCGAACTGGGACTCTCCGTGACTGAACAGGAGAATATCCAAGAGAAGATCTGACGGCTCCTCCTCCCTATTACATATCGTCTCCACTAGGGAGAGTTTGTAATAAGCTGGTGTGTAGTAGAAAGCCGCAAGGACCCCACCAAAACTCTCGGAAGGATTCAGGGAAGTTCGATACTCAAGGGTCGGAGGCTCGGTATCGCTGACCTCCACCTCAGATGGCTCGTAATAGAAAACTCTCGACCCAAGAGGCCCCTGAACTCTCACGGTGTACTCTTCGTATGGGTAGCTCTCAGCCCCCAACTGTACACCACCGAGCCTCGCCTCATAGCGTGGGCCACTTCCCGAGACGAGTCCACCAGCGAGATAGGAAACAGAGTACCTGAGATCCCCTACATATCCAGAGGGAAAATCGATTTTTATTGAAAGACATGTGCCATCGTTTTCGGCTCGCTTTTCCCAGCTCACCTTTCCAGCCTCACTTTTGACCTCAATGTTTTCTACGCTTCCAGAAGGGATCAGATGCTCTACGGTGAGCCCCCCCAACCGTTTCGGGAGGTATAGAATGTAATTTTCCTCCACTAAAACAGTTCGATCTTGATTCATTCGAAATTCTACTTCTACGGATTTATAACACGGAGAAGAGGCTGTGAAGATAGAGCCTCTCACCGGGTAGTGTGTAGAAACAAAACTCGCCAAGATTGTTAGAGAGACGAGGATCAACAATCTCTTCATCAATCTTTTTTTTAGATGGAATTATTTTAATACGAATGCGTGTTGTGCTCGTGGAGAGGATAACCCCAGGAGAGAGGTCAAACCTGGATGAGCTGGAGGCGCTGGCTCAAACGTTAGACTACGAAGTGGTCGGAAAACTCGTTCAGTCAAGAGTTCCCGATCCAGCATTCCATATAGGGAGAGGAAAAGTCGTTGAAGTAGCAGAGCTCGTGAAAAGAACACGAGCTGAGAGAGTGATCTTCACGAATCAGCTCACACCGTCCCAAGCCTTTAACTTGTATAAGGCCATAGGGGTGGAAGTCATTGATAGGTTCCAACTCATTTTGGAGATTTTCGCGAAGAGAGCGGGTTCTCCCGAAGCAAAGCTCCAAGTGGAATACGCCAGGCTGAGCTATGAACTCCCGAGAGTAAAAGAGAGAGTTCGAAGTCTAATGTCAGTTGAACAACCTGGTTTGCGCGGCAGAGGAGAATATGAAGTGGACATCTACTTTGACATGATCCGGCGGAGGATGGCGACCCTTAGAAAAAAGCTTGAGTCACTAGCAGAAGTCAGAGATCAACGGAGAGTCAAACGGCGCCGTGGAGGATTTAAGCTCGTTGCTCTAGCCGGATACACGAATGCCGGTAAATCTACTCTCTTAAACACGTTGACAGATTCCAGCGTTGAAGTGGACGATAGGTTCTTCACCACTCTCACATCCCGTACCCGAGCCATAAAGGGAAGCGAAAAAATTCTAGTGACCGACCCAGTCGGGTTCATTGATGGATTACCTCCATGGCTAGTCGAGGCTTTTAAAGCAACGCTGGAAGACATATATTTCGCAGATCTCGTGGTGTTGGTGGTAGACGGAAGAGAAACACTTCCGGAGATACTGAGGAAACTTAAGGTCTCATTGGACATCTTAAGAGATCATGACTTGCGGATCGTAGTGGCCTTGAACAAGATAGACGTTATCCCCTCAGAGGAATTAGAGAGGAAAATGGAGATTCTAGGTAAGATTTCTCGTCCGGTGATCCCGATCTCGGCGAAAGAGAAAATAAATATCGGCGGATTGCTAGAAGTAATCAGGCAAGAAGTTTTTGGAAGTCAAGCACTTTGTAGCCAGTAATATCCGCGAGCACATTTTCTGGGAAGTGGAGATGGGTATGAAGAGTGGAGCTACTGCTGTTCTCTAGAAGCTGAACCAGCTCCTGAGAACAAATTTGATCAAGGCTCCTTATGGGATGACTCCCGTTGCTTTTGCTATTCTTAGGGCTTTCTCTTCAGTTATTTTCCTCTTTTCCAAAATAGTGAACCTATCTGGTCTGAGCTTCCTCGCTCGAACCACAGCATCCACGATATGCTCCGGCTCGACGCGGAGTTCGTCGGCTGTGGTGGGGGCACCTATCTCCTCAAGGACTTTCTTTATCCTTCTCCAATTCATGCGATGGAGATATGCCATTAGAATCGTTCCCACTCCACACCTCTCCCCATGGAGTGAGCGATCTGGGGCTATTAGGTCTAAAGCATGCGCAAATAGGTGTTCAGATCCGCTACAAGGTCTTGAGCTACCAGCTATACACATCGCTACTCCACTACTGATCAGAGCTTCCACGACCGTTCTGATTCCCTCGACTGAATTCTCCCGGATGACCTTTGAGTTTCGAGCAATAACCTCGGCACTCATAAGGGCCAAGTTCGCTGCATAGTCTCCGTAGTATTCGCCCCTTTCACGATAGGCAAGCTTCCAGTCCCGAACCGCTGTGAACTTGGCTATTAGGTCTCCGCATCCACTGGCTGTGAGCCGGTATGGAGAACGACTTATCACCTCCGTATCAGCCAAAATTACCACAGGCGCTCTCGCTGTGATCGAGATCGGTCCAAGCGATTTCAGAGAAGCCATTGGGCTCGCGATTCCATCGTGGGATGCAGCCGTGGGAACACTCACGAAAGGAACTCCAGTCCTATAGGAGGCATATTTTGCGACATCTATAACCTTTCCGCCTCCAACCCCAACCACTAGGGATGGACTAATTCTTTTGATCTCATCCATCACGTGTTCAGCAGGGGCACCTTCGACTGTCATGTCTGTGGTATCGAAGCTAGCTTCCCTGAGTGAGTCGAGTACAGTTTCTGCCACAAGTGTTCTGGTGTGGGGACCGGAGAGGACCAAAATCTTGTGTCGGTAGCCCATCCCCCTACATATATCTCCCACTTGCTTGAGTACTCCTTCCCCAACTATCACTTTGGTGGGAAGATCGATTGTGTGAACTGAATTCAAGTATGGTTACCTCTGAGAACTTTCTTCAATAGCACTCACTATTTCACCTATCTTTTCCCCTACGTTTTCGGCTTCTTCCACCACGGTACCCGTTACAACAACATCGGCTCCCGCTTTTACCACTCTCCTCGCGTCTTCACCCGTTTTTATTCCCCCCCCAACGATGATCGGAATATCCGTCAGCTTTTTCACGATTGCTATCGTCTTTGGAGGTACCGGCTCTGGAGCTCCAGATCCAGCTTCGAGATAAATGAAATGCATTCCCAAGTACTGAGCGGCGAGCGCGTATGCACCCGCGAGTTCTCCTTTGGTCAATGGCATTGGTCTTGCTTGCCCAACGAACCCTACCGTCGTGCCACCCCCCAACACGAGGTATCCGACAGGAATAGCCTCAAGACCATATTTCCGGACGAGGGGAGCACCCAACGCTTGGGCATCTATCAAAAAATACGTGCTCGAAGAATTCAGCAATGACATGAAGAAAATAGCATCGGCGAACCTGCTTATACCGGAAATGTTATTCGGAAACAAGATAACCGGAATCCCCACCGATGCCTTCACATTTTTTACGGTGTCATCCAGTTGTTCTGATGCCACCAAAGTAGATCCCCCAACGAGGATGGCCGAAGTTCCGGCCTCCTCCGCTGACTTGCAAATAGTGGATGCTACATCCCCCCCAGTTTTTTCTGGGTCGATCAACGTGAGGTGTATCGACCCGTTTTTGAGTTTCTCAGACAAGTACTCCTCCACCTGGCCCACTGATTCACCCCTTTAGAAGAGATCTAGCCAGGCGAACGGCGAAACGCGGATGCCTGAGCAGCTTTTTCCCTACACGCCTCAAGTTCATCCCATTCGCTAGGTCGACTATATCTTCTCCCGTCAGAACTCCTGCTAACTGGTTGAGTTCAGAGTCGCTCAGCCTCTCGATGAGGCGAAGGGCTTTTAGGCTGTTCGAGATACGCTTACTCCAGCTCGAATATCGCTTCGGGTATTCATCCAAGTCCACCCCTTCCTCGATCGCCTCTCCTGCTACCTCACCGGCTATCTTTCCTGCCACGATTGAGGAGTGGATACCCCCCCCGGTAAGGGGGATCACCTGTCCGGCTGCATCTCCGCATAGGAGTATTCCATCCCCCACAACTTCTCTAACTTCTCCACCCACGGGAACGGGGGCTGCTTGAATTTCCACCACATTAGCCCCTTCGAATATCTCGGGATGAGATTTCACGAACCTGTCAAGATAATACCTCGCTGGAACACCGCGGGTGCCTATCCCCACATTCACCTCTTCCAGATCTTTGGGGAACATCCATGCGTAACCAAGAGGAGCAACCTCCCGACCCAAATACGCCTCGAGCATGTGTGGGTTCTGCAGCTTACAATTCACCATTCTGTATTGAAAGCAGGAAACGACAGCAAACCTTTCTCTCCTGAAAAATTTTTTCGCCACGGAGGAGTTCACCCCGTCACACCCTATTAAAATCTTTCCGCTCAACACGAGCGATTTTCCACTCTCTTTCGCAAGCACCTTCCATCCGTTTGCTTTTTTCTCGAAATCGATGGCTGGAGTGCCCATCGATATTCGGGCTCCCTCTCGGCTCGCGAGGTGGGCCAGCTCCCTGAGGAAAACGGCCTTTTCTATCACATACCCTGCGGAGCCCAGTTTTTTCGTGTGGATGTCTATGTATTTCTCTTCATCCGGTGCATGAACCCGAAACACATCCACACGGTTTCTCAAAAACTTTGACTTCGGCTTCACCCCAGCATCCTTTATCGTGGAGATCGAAATCGCCTCACCACAAGCTTTGGTGCCAAGAGCATACTCCCTCTCTAAAAGGATTGTTTTAGCCCCTCTCTCAGCGGCTTTCCTAGCAGCCATCAATCCTGCAGGACCTCCCCCGACAACTATCACATCAAATTCTCTCATCCCTGACCTCACACCTTTCATCTTAAAGTTCCCAAGCTGGTTTATAAGTTAACCGAACGGTCCCCCCGGAAAAAAATTTAACTTGACTGGAAAGAAGATGAAAACGTGGGTGCTCGAGAGGGCGATGCCGAGAGACACGAAGCAGTGGTGGGGACTGTCGAAAGGTGGCTAGGAAACCCCCTCTCACGCAAATTGCTCAAACTCGTAACCGGAAAATCGAACGGAGAAAGCAGATTGGATAAAGTTTTACGTTGTTATGTTGGCGAAGGAGATTTCAGTAAGCTGAGCTGGAGAGACCAGCTCGCCTTTTCGATCGTGAAGTTTTTCATCGATAAAGGAAGTGAATCGTTCGGTGTGAGCCGAGAAGTTATGATGAGAGCCATCAAAGACCCAATAGTCCGGAAAGGTATCGTAAACGTGTTGGAAGGAATAGAACACTTCGGGGTGAAGAGACCATTCGTCGGGATGGCACCCTTCCTCATAGTGTGGAACTACACTCGCTTGTGTAATCTGCGCTGTAAGCATTGTTATGAGAGCGCATCCCCAGATGTGGACGTGTCCCAAGAGTTGAGTACAGAGGAGAGGAGAGCTGTGGTGGATGAGCTAGCCGATGCGGGGGTAGTTGCCATAGCCTTTTCGGGTGGAGAACCCCTCATGAGAAAGGATGTGTATGAGATCGCCGCCCATGCTAAGTCTAGAGGATTCTACGTCTCCCTCGCCACCAATGGGACCCTGATCTCCAAGGAGGTGGCGAGAAAAATTAAGGAGGTTTTTGACTATGTTGAGATTTCCCTAGACGGGTTCCAGAGCACTCACGATGAGTTCAGAGGGGTAAACGGTGCGTGGAAACGCACCTGTGAGGGAATAAAGAACTGCGTTGCCGAGGGAATCGACACGGGCGTAGCTGTTACCGTCACGCGTCTCAATTTTTACGAGTTTCCAAGTCTTATGGATTTTGTGGCCGATGAACTCGGAGCCAAACGAATGGTAGTGTTCAATTATGTACCAGTTGGGAAGGGGAAAGAAATCGTGGAAGAGGATCTATCTCCTCAAGAGAGATGGGACCTACTCAGATATCTCTATTCGAACTTGGTCAGTGAAGATAAAAAACTCATAACATATTCCACAGCTCCCCAATACGCCGTTGTTTCATATCAAGCAGTTTATGGACCCACTGTGGCGACTCATTTCACCAATGAGGGTATGATCAAAGCGATGAGAGGAAAGACAAAAGCACTGTCGGAATTTTTGGGCGGATGTGGAGCTGGGAGACTCTACTTGAGTTTAGAACCGAACGGAGACGTTGAGCCCTGTGTGTTTCTCCCCATTAAAATAGGAAACCTAAAAGAACAAAGCCTTCGAGAAATATGGTGTAACTCAGAAGTCCTGAAGAAACTCAGGGAGAGGGAGAAGTTCGAAGGGTGCGGAAGCTGCGAGCACGTCTACATATGCGGGGGCTGCAGGGCTAGAGCGTACGGATACTTCGGAAACATCCAAGGAGCAGATCCGGGATGCCTCCACAACTTGGGATATTGGGAGATGGTTCAAGGTAGGAGAGCTTGTAGTTGGAGATGAGCAATACCCAGAGCTCGTGAGAAGTATCTCAGATTTAGGAAACCGCAAACCAAAATTTAAAAACAATATTTTGCAAATTTATTGTTCCAAAAGACTGAGGTTCTCACATGTTAATGAAAAGAGGATTCAGAGGCGGAGTACATCCTCTCCCCAACAAATTGACCTCAGACAAAAAAATAGAGAAAGCCAAACTCCCTTCTCGAGTGGTCATTCCACTTCGCCAACACATAGGTGCCCCTTGTGATCCTGTAGTGGAAAAGGGAGCCAAAGTTAAAGTAGGGCAAAAAATAGGTGACTCCCCAGCCGCCGTCTCGGCTCCCGTTCATTCCACGATTTCCGGAACGGTTTCTGAGATTTCCACTCAACTCCTTCCGACGGGGGACCGTGTTCCCGCAATCGTCATCGAAGCGGATGATGGTGACGAGTGGATCGAAACCAAAGGACTGGATCCCGAGAAAGCCTCGAGGGAGGAAATGATATCAAAGATAAGAGAGTGTGGGCTCGTGGGTATGGGCGGGGCTGGATTTCCCACCCACGTGAAACTCAATCCTCCGAAAGAGAAACGAATAGACACGCTTATCATCAACGGTGCAGAATGTGAGCCATACATAACGGCGGACCATCGTTTGATGCTAGAAGAAGGGGAGAAGATAATCGAGGGGGCTAAGATCATCGCCAAAATTTTAGGGGTGGACAACATCCTTATCGGGATCGAGGACAATAAGCCGGATGCTATAGACAATATGGATAGGCTAGGGGGGGAGAGCGTCCGAGTCGTCCCGCTCAAGACGAGATATCCCCAAGGCGATGAAAGACACCTAATCAAAGCCATCCTTGGAAGGGAGGTACCAGCGGGGGGCTTACCATTCGATGTAGGGGTGGTTGTCCAAAACGTGGGTACTACAAAGGCCATCTACGAAGCTGTGACCCAAGGCATCCCCTTGGTGGAAAGGGTAGTCACAATCACTGGGGATGTGAAGGAATCGAAGAACCTTCTTGTTCGGATAGGGACTCTTTTCTCTTCCCTCATCCAAGAATGCGGAGGACCGGTAGGAAACACGCGCAAAGTTATAGCTGGGGGTCCGATGATGGGGTTCGCCCAGTATGTGGATGTCCCTGTGGTCAAAACTACCAACTGCATCCTCGTCTTCAGTGAAGAAAGGGTGAGAGAGGAAGAGGAATCCCCTTGTATAAGATGTGGAAGATGCATCGAAGTCTGTCCTATGGGATTGATGCCGACGATGTTAGTCAAATTCACGCGAGCTAAAAAGCCGGAGATGTGCCTTGAGTACAACATAATGAGCTGTGATGAATGTGGTTGCTGTGCTTATGTTTGTCCTTCCAAGATCCCCATCGTGCACGTGATAAGGGAAGGCAAAAAAGCTGTGCGGAGGCTGAAGAAATGATCCCCGGATTCAAACCATTAGTCTCCACTTCCCCCCACATCAAGGATAAGGTATCGGTTAGAGGAATAATGCTAGCCGTGGTAATCGCCCTGATCCCCGCGACTGCTAGTGGGGTTTACCTCTTCGGTCTACACGCCCTCCTCGTTGTGGTGGCTTCCATTACCTCAGCAGTCATTTCAGAATTCCTCGGATACAAAGCCATGGGCAAAAAGTTTACGATGGATGGAAGTGCCGTCATCACAGGATTGCTCCTAGCTTTGTGCCTTCCTCCGACCGTCCCCATCTGGATGCCCGTGGTTGGATCCTCATTCGCCATCCTCATCGGTAAGTGCGCATTTGGTGGGTTAGGGCAGAACATCTTTAATCCTGCTCTGGTGGGGAGGGCATTTTTAACCTTATCTTGGCCTGCTTTAATGACAACTTGGGTCTCACCCTTCGATGGGGTGAGCACAGCCACACCTCTCGGAGAGTGGCATGCTGGACATGGATATACACCGGTGGAAAACCTCTTCTTCGGAAACGTGGCTGGTTGTATAGGCGAAACATCAGCGCTCGCTATCCTGATCGGTGGCATTTTCCTAATAGCCATGAAGTACGTCGACTGGAGAACCCCGCTCTCGTACATAGGGACTGTCGGAATTTTGATGTGGTTATTGGGTGAGCCCCCCCTCTTCCACATATTCGCCGGCGGACTTTTCCTAGGTGCTTTCTTCATGGCCACGGATTACGTGACGAGCCCGGTAACCAAAACTGGGCGAGTGGTCTTCGGGGTTGGTGCTGGCCTGCTCGTGGTGATGATAAGGATGTATGGTGGTTTTCCTGAAGGCGTGTGTTACTCGATTTTGATAATGAACGGATTTACCCCGCTTATAGACCGATTCACGAGACCTAAGGTGTATGGGGTCATGAAGAAACGTGAGGGAGGGAAGTGATGAGCGCTAAACCCGTGGTCGTATTGACTGCCACGTGTCTGGTTTGGGGTGTACTCTTAGGGATCACGCATGTACTCACAAAAGATAAGATAGTGGAGGCCGAACGGGCCGAGATAAATAAGGTTCTTTCGGAGATCTTCCCCTCAGCAAGCTTCGTGGAAGAGAACGGCTACTATAGGTGTATAGAAAACGGAAAGTTGGTGGGGTACGCAGCGATAGTTGAGGGTGCTGGATACGGGGGGAAAATGAAGGTTGCAGTGGGGATCTATGTGGACAACACGATCCGAGGGGTGAGGGTGGTCTCTCACAGCGAAACCCCAGGACTGGGATCAAGAGTGGCAGAAGACGAATTTCTTAAACAGTTCGAGGGAAAAACACTTGAACGAGTGTGGCTGAAGAGTGATGGTGGTGATATAGATGCCATCACGGGTGCAACGATAAGTTCCCGTGCAGTGGTGGAAGCGGTGCGCAAAGGAATGGAGGAACTTGCTAGGAGGTTTAGTCTGTGAAGGTGCAAGAGTTCACGAAGGGTCTTGTGAAAAAGAACCCTGTGCTCGTACTCGCACTAGGTCTATGTCCTACCCTCGCCATCACCACTAGAGTTGAGAACGCTCTAGGTATGGCTTTCAGCTTCGCATTCGTTCTCATTTTCTCTAACCTCTTGATTTCTGCGATCAAGGGATTTATTCCAAAAGATGTAAGGATCCCCACTTTTATTGTGATCATAGCCAGCTTCGTAACGATAATAGACCTATTCATCCACGGGTATTCACCATCCCTGTATGAACAGCTTGGGATATTCCTCCCCCTCATCACGGTGAACTGCATTATCTTGGGAAGAGCCGAAGCCTTTGCCTCTAAACGTCCACTGGGTGAAACACTCCTAGATACCGCCGGTATGAGTGCTGGGTTCGCGCTGATAATAGTCCTCATCTCTGGGATAAGGGAGTTCTTTGGAACCGGTGGAATAGTGATCTTCGGCCATCAGTTCCTTCCATTCATCCTTTCCTCACCAGCGACGGGTATGATCCTGCCTCCCGGAGCTTTCCTAGTTATGGGAATTCTACTCGCGATGTTGAAGAAGATGGGGGTGGTATGAGATGGAAAATCTCCTGAGTATAGTGATAGCCGCGGTGTTCATCAACAACATCGTGCTTACCAAATTTCTTGGATTATGCCCATTCTTCGGAGTTTCTACGAGAGTGAGGAACGCGTTGATGATGGGGCTAGCGGTTACCTTCGTAATGAGCTGCGCTTCTATTCTCACTTGGTTGATCTATGAGTACCTCCTTATTCCGTTCGAAATAGAGTACATGCGAATCGTGGCTTTCATCTTGGTCATAGCCTCATTCGTTCAGTTAGTGGAAATAGTGATTCGAAAAACCTTACCCGACTTATACAGGGCCTTTGGTATCTATCTCCCTCTCATCACGACGAATTGTGCGATTCTGGGGGTTACCCTCATCAATGTGGAGGTCGAAAGCTATTCCTTCGTGGCCTCAGCGGTGAACGGGTTGGCCACAGGTTTGGGCTTCTCTCTGGCTCTATTTATGATGGCAGGGATGAGAGAAAGATTGGAGATCTCAGAGCAACCGGTTTCATTCCGGGGTCTACCCATAGCCTTCATCACGGCGTCCCTGCTAGCACTCGCATTCCAAGGGTTCAGCGGGATGGTAGAATGATAGAAGAAATCGCAGTACTCGGCTCCCTTGGTTTCTTTTTCAGCACGTTGTTGGTAGTGATGTCCAAAAGGTTCGCGGTGCAGATGGACGAGAGGGTTGAAAGGGTGAGAGAGTTACTTCCCGGCGCCTCCTGTGGAGCGTGTGGATTCGGAGGGTGTGACGACTTCGCTGAGGCGCTAGTAAAGGATCCTTCCCTCTTGGGGAACTGCAGGTTAATGGGTGCAGACGAAAGGAGGCGGGCTGGAGCATTGCTTGGGATTGAAGTCAAAGAAACCTGGTGGATGGTGGCCAACGTTAGATGTGCTGGTGGATCTAAAGTGTTATTCGATTGGGTTGGAGAGAAGACATGCTCTGCCGCTTCAAGTTTGGGTGAGGGAGTCCTAGCTTGCAAGTATGGCTGCATCGGGCTGGGAGACTGCGTGCGCGCATGCCCCTTCGGCGCCATCGAGCTTCGAGGTAACACGCCTGTGGTTGACGAGGACAAATGTCGCGGATGTGGACTCTGTGTGAACGCTTGTCCGAGAGGGGTTATAAAGTTGATTCCGAAGGACGCAAAGGTCATAATCCGTTGCAATTCACCGGAACCCGGAAAAGTCGTGGCGGCAGCCTGCCCAAACGGATGCATCGCCTGCAAACTCTGTGAAAAAGCATGCCAGGTGGGGGCGATAAAAATAGAAAACAATCTCCCGGTCATCGACCAGTCGCTTTGCACCTCGTGCGGTGCGTGTGTAGAAGCGTGCAAACGTAAAGTTTTGGTTTTGAGGTTTCCGAAGCCACTAGCGACTCCACACGCGTCTTAGTTCACTACGTGGGGAAGGGAATTCCAAGATCGAGAAATCAGAACCTCTCCTCCCGAGGCTATGATCATCCCTTTACTAAGCATTCCTCGATCAGAGAGGTTATCTAGTAGCTCTATCCCTCGTGTTGGACCCATCACGAACACAGCCGTGCTGAGGGCATCCGCGTCTACACAGTTCTCGGTGATGACAGTAACACTCATACACTCAGTTGCTGGTTCACCCGTTTTGGGGTTTATGAGATGGTGGATCCTCCGTTTTCCTATGAAGAACATCCTCATGTAGTCACCAGAAGTCGCGATGGAGAAGTTTTCAAGTTCTAACACCTCCAATATCCCCTCTCCCCTAGGATCTTGGATCCCTATTCTCCACGTACGGGAACCGAATCCCCTCAAGTCGCCCCCTATGTTCACGAGTCCAGACTCAACTCCAAAATCCTTTAGGATCTCGTATCCTCGATCCACAGCGTATCCCTTAGCTATGGCCCCTAGTGTGACTTGCATTCCCTCCTGAAGAAATCTCGCCATCTTCCTGTTCTCGTCTATTGCTAAGTTTTTCCACCCTACTAGCTCCATGGCTTCGGTGAGCTCTTCGGGTCGGGGAATCCTCCCCGTTTTCTTCGTTTTCTTCATCCATAGATCCACGAGGGGTTTGACCGTTGGGTCGAAGTAACCATCTGATAACTCAGAGTACTCGATCGCTTTCTTTAAGATGTAGATAGATTCACAGGAAAGCTGGGTCCAAGCGGTCCCGTTGTGGTTCAACAGGTATATCTCGCTCGCCTCATCTTCAGCTGACATAAGCGTTTCGATCCTTTTTATTTCATCGTAGGCCGCCTTTATTGCGGCCTTAGCTTTCTCAACATTCTCATCTATCACTATGATCGAGACGGTGGTGTCCATGGCAAGCCCCGTACCCTTCACCTCGGTGCCGACGATCTCTATCGTGAGTGGCTGAACACTCATGGTACTTATGACTAAAGCTGTCAGAACTATCGCCCCGAGGGTTCCCCCTGCTAGTTTTTTGTCCTCATCAGTCAACCTTGGGAAGAGGAATACAGAAAGTGCTAGAGCCAATTGCGTCAGGAAAACGCTTGAGGCCAGTCCAATGAGACCGAAGTGCTTACCGAGTGAGACAACTCCCGTTAACCCAACCGTTAATGCAGAGACATAGGAAGCGAGAACCACACTTGACTTTCCTCTGGCGTAGAGATCGGAGATCTTCATTTGGGCTATAGTGGCAGGGACCAGCGCGAACCCCATGATCTGAGTGGCTTCAACGCCATCACTAAAACTTGGAAAATACCTGGGGATGACGATAGAGGCGAAAACGAGCATTATGCCCATTAGCCCGATCGAGAAGATCGTGGCATTTACCTCGATCCGCTTGGTTCTCCTCCCAGCGGATTTCTCAGGCAAGAGGTAAAAAAACATGATTTGAGGAAAAACGGCGAAGAGAAGAAAAATGCGGATCGCGAACTGGTAAAAACCTAGCATCATCATGCCGAAGAGCAATCCTATGATGATCTTATCTAGGAAATTCATCGATACCGCACTCAAGTCGGCCAACCACGCACCCATCGCAAATTTCGTTTTCGGTTTTAGATTTCCGAAATTGGGCTTAGTAATGTATCTCAGAATCCATAACCCGAAGACGAAATAAGAGACGGCGAGTGCTACCACCACACCTGAGATAAGACCTAGAAGTTCATAGACCAGTAAGGGTAGGAGGAAAGCGAGGGAGCGTGCACCTACCCAAACCCACATGTAGCCCTCATAATCCCGCTTGGCTAATTTCATGTGAAACCCTATTGAGAAAAGTGAAAACCCGATTACGAGCAGGCCAGTCCAAATATCTACAAAAAGAGAAACTAACCCCCCGAAGAAGAGGCTAGAGACAAACACCAACAACACCGCTTCGCTCAAGAGTCCCTCGTTCCTCTCTCTCGGATAGTAAGATACGATGACTTTTCCCATCCCAAAAACACAGAAAGTGGAAATAAGCATGGCCACCGATACCAACCAACTCAAGTGCCCGTATGCTAGAGGATGGACGATAATCGCAAAAATGATCCAGAAAGCTGCTCCCGATAGAGAGGCGAATATCTGGGCTATCGTTACGTAAGACACGCCATACATACCTTCTGGAATATCGCTCATCCTTAGTTACTAACTCGGTGATGGATAAAGGTAAAGACCCCACAACATAGTTAAGAGCAGAGTGCTACAGTAGGTGGGCCAAGATGTGTGTTAAATCGAATAGAGGAATGAACGAAAAAGTTGAAGTAATAGACAGGACCATGAGTTTATGTCCTGAGTGCCTAGAACTCCTCCCGGCAGAAATTTTTGTCAGGGAAGGGAAAGTCTGGATGCGTAAACGCTGTAGAAAGCATGGAGAGTTCACCGAGATTTATTGGAGCTCCTATGAGATGTATGAGAGGGCCAAGCGATACGCAAAGGACGGAAGGGGGATATCCAATCCCAATGTTCGCAAGAAAAAACCAAGATGTCCGTATGACTGTGGTTTGTGCGGACTTCACCTCAGCCACACCGCCTTAGCCAACATCGTGGTAACGAACAGGTGCGATCTGAGGTGTTGGTACTGCTTTTTCTACGCCCAACGGGTAGGGTATGTGTACGAGCCCACCCTCGAACAGATAAGACATATGGTTAGAAGAGCTCGGAGAGAGCGTCCGATCCCTTGTCAAGCAGTACAGCTCACGGGTGGAGAACCCTGCCTGAGAGATGACTTGATCCACATAGTTAGGATATGCAAGGAAGAGGGGATAAGACACGTCCAGCTCAACACCGATGGTATAAGGCTAGCGAACGACCCAACACTCGCGAGCAGGGTCAGGGAAGCTGG
>JAPDJF010000036.1 GCA_029259185.1 Hadesarchaea archaeon | reverse complement strand
GACAGGGATCGCATAGCTTGTGTGAACATCGCCAAACTCGAAGATGAAGGGCTGAGGTTCGGCCCGGATTGGTGGGGGATGATTGCGACCCCATCAGTTGCGTAGCTCCCGATTACGCAACAGAACCGTGGTAAACCGCTGATACCCAATTTTATAAATGATGAATTACGGAAAGAACTAGGTGGATATTACGAGAAAGAAGGTCGAAGAAGCGTTAGAAAAAATTCGTCCCGAACTCCGAGCCCATGGGGGAAATGTAGAACTCGTGGATGTTACGAAAGACAAGATAGTCAAAGTCAGGTTAACTGGAGCATGTGCGGGCTGCCCCATGTCAACTCTAACGTTGGCCATGGGAGTGGAGCGCGCCATAAAAAAGGAGCTTCCTGAGATCAAAGGTGTGGAAGCTATTCCCTAGCTACTCGACGAGCTGAGTGGGAGGAACAAAACCCTGTCCACTGATATCGTGACGTGTCCGAAGTGTGGTTTTCGATTCAGCAAAGCATATGCTAGGATAACCTCATGTCGTAATTGCTCGATGTCCGTATCCTCCTGCCCCGGTGTGAAATGTCCGAAATGTGGGCACGAATTTTCAACACGATGAAGTTTTACAAATCGCTAGAAAGCTTAAATTATCCTGTCGGATAGGTCTATAATTTCCTCACCTCTCATCCTCTCTTGAGCAGGTTGCTCGTATGTGGTCTGGATGTCCAAGTTCCAGACTGAAATGATGAAGGTGGTTCCAGCGGGCCGCGGGTATATCTCGCAGGCAGGAGCCGTCTTGGCACTGCCCCGAACTCGGCATGATGAAGCTGAAAAACCGAGAATCTCCCGGCTTCAGTCGTGGAGAGTGTCAAAAGCCCCCATGCCCCATGCCACCATAGGTTTAAATAGCCTTTCTCATAGTGTTGGCGGACTTGGATGAAAAGGCTCATCCGAGAGAGCGCCGGAATTCTCAACCTAGGAGCCACCGGAAAAGAAATCCTGATGCTACTTCACCGGCACCAGAAGAGGGGCCTCTCGGTCAAAGAAATCATCGAGAAAACCAAGCGGTCGGAGCGGGCCGTCAAGGGGCACCTGAAAAAGCTCCTCCACCTCAACTTGGTGAGAAGGGAAACCTTCGTCACGCCGAATCGGAGGCGCGCCCACCGGTATCGTTTCCCATCAAAAGAGGAGTTTTTGAAATCGGTTGAAGCCGAAATCCACCGAAGGCTGGCCAGGCTGAAGAGGATAGTGGGGTGATGGGGCCGAAATTCCCACGCAAAACCGTGTCAGGTGTTCCAAGTTATGGTGACTCAGCTCCGAACTGTGGATCTCTTCGACATTTAACCGGTCTCTTGGATAGAGGTTCGTAAAGGAGTGCTGGAGTCCATAGACACTTAGAAGGCACGGTCAGAAAAGCCCCGAAAGCTGGGGTGGTTCACCTGCAGCGAGTACATTGAGGATGTACATGTGATTGATACGTGCTAGGTTTCCACAGAGGTAGCCCAGGAACGGATGCGTGGGATACTCCATCTGTTGGATCAATTCCTTCCTTCATGAGTTTTAAAGGTTCTCTCAACCGACGCTGGAAAGACCGTAGCACTACTTCTTTGATGAAGAACTTTTGAATTCGGTTGCGAAGATTTTCTTCTGCCAACTTCGGCACCCACTGAAAGTTGTGTTCTATGCATGCAGCGAGCAGCTTCCAGTGTTCGGGCAACATTTGCTCTTTGAGGAAAAATTGACCTCCCCTCAGTTGACCTATGGGAACGAAGAAGAGGGGAACGATGAGGGACTTGAACTCGCGCAATCTTTCAACGAGTTCGATTGTCAGCTCGACATCTTTGGGAGTTTCGCTAGGAAGCCCGGAGATAAGGGTAGAGCAGGGAACCCACCTGTTTTCAGCCAAAATCTCGTGCGCCTTGATAACCACTTCACTCCACTGCTCCGGCTTAAACGGGAGAGGCTTCCCCGGCATGTGCCGTCTCACGAGTTCGGGTGAGGCGGTTTCGATCCCCACCTGCCCAGAATACCATGGGGATCCGCTCCCACGGCTATCGAGAAGTTCCGTGATTTTTCTGACCAAATCGGGCTTGCACACCACAGAAGCGAAAGCGAAGTGGGATACCCCTACATTAGGGGTGAGCTTTGAGACTCCATCAAAAAGCTGAAGTACTTTGTTTTCATCCGGGATCGGACCTTTCGCTCCATAGCGGAAGACATCCTCCGCATGCAAACAAGCACCCTCCGCCCCCTCTCTCAAGTTAACTTCTACTTCCTCTAAGATCCGTTGCAGAGGTCTGGATCTCAGAACCCGAAGGTTTGGGAGACAAAATCGACACCCCCTTCCACAGCCTCTGGAGATTTCAACAAGACCGCCGATCGTTCGGTGTCTGATATTTGGGATTCGCTCTAAGGGAACCATCGCCCCATGAACCACTCGTGGGATGGATTCCCCCCTAAGCGCACGCTTGACGATCTCCACGCCGGTGATTTCTCCCTCCCCTATGATCACACAGTCGATGCCATACTCGTCTAACACTTCTTCGTCCTCCAGCTGCCATGCACCCGGTCCACCCGCTATTAGCTTTCCTCCCCCGTTTGAGTCCAAAATCTCTCTCGCCCTTTGGACGGTTCGCTCGAAGAAAAGGGCAGAGAAGGTTTTTCTTCCCAGGAGGCTGCTAAAGGTGGATGAGGCCGGTCCAAATCCTCTTGGGTCGTTGGAAGTTATTCCGACCACCTCGGTATCTTCGTCGATGACCTCCTCCAAATGCTCAGGATGGGCCACCACGACATCGATTCCGGCTTCCAGCAGGGCGGCTTCCATCTTTCTTGTCCCTGCCGGGGCAGCTACAGCCATATGCTCTCTAGCCTTCACGGGAGGACAGAGGAAAAGGCGGTAAAGGAAATCCGGAATGATCCTAGGAGCACAGGCAGCGAATCCTAGGAAGATTGAACCGCCGTATTCAGATGCGAGAGTTCGATCCACCGTTAGGACAACTTGAGGGGCCAAAAGTCCAGCCTCCCGTGCATTTTGTTTTACATATGAATCCGCGGCTTTAAAACATTCTATCCTGTGCATTTTGTTTTACACCCCAAGCTCCAAGCCACGGCTTGATTGGAATGCTGGCCGACCGCTTTTAGCCACGTCCTCAGACCAAGAAATGGAGGAGGTAGGTTGCTCGAGCTCGGCTCGTTGCCCGAGGCCTACGTGCCGCCCAAGCCCATCCGCGAGCTGCGAGAGCTCCGAAAGCGACTCGGCGAGCGCAAGCTGCTGCGGGTGATCAAGCGGATAGGCAGAGCGAGCGCCGGCGAATAGACGACCTGTGCCACAAGATCTCGAGGGCGATCGTCAACGAGGCTAAGGAGCGGAACTCGGTTATCGTGATAGGAGATCTGAAGGGAATCCGCAAGCGGGCAAAGGGGCGGAGGTTCAGGCGCATCTTGCACCCGATGCCCCACCACCGGCTGTCGAGGTGCATCGAGTACAAGGCTCTCTGGGGGGGATCCCCGCGGTGCACGCCGGCGAGGCGTACACCAGCCGAACGTGCCACCGCTGCGGAAACGAAGGACGAAGGGTCTCTCAAGGCTTCTTCAAATGTCCCTCGTGTGGCCTCGAGTACAACGTCGACGGCACGCGGTCTCGGAGAGGGGTTCCTGGGCCACTGGCTCAGGGACGGGGCGTGGGCTTTCGGCTCTTGAGGGGGACTCCGAGCCTCCAAGCACGGGAATTGGCCTCAGGGGCTATTTGCGCAAAGCCGTGGCATCCAAAAATTTTATTAGAAGGTTGGAGAAAAAATGACGTGCCCTTAGACTTCGAATTAACGGAAGAACAAAAGTTAATGCAACAAACTGCTAGAGAATTTGCTTTAAAAGAAATCCGACCTAAAGCCAAGGAAATCGAGGAGAAGGGGGAGTTTCCGTGGGACCTCTATAGGAAGTGTGCCGCTCAGGGATACATCGGGATGACTTGGCCTGAAGAATACGGAGGACAGGGGTTGAACATGTTTGATGCTATGTTAGTGGTTTATGAACTAGTGAAAGCGGATCCACCCGTGGCGACTGCGATCCTCGCTGGCACTTTCGGTGCGGACATGATAGCAGAAGCCGGTACCCATGAGCAGAAATCGAAATGGTTACCGAAACTGGCCAAGGGAGAGATAACCTCTGCAGGTTGCTTCACCGAACCGGCAGGGGGTAGCGACATTTCTCGTTTCTTGGACACGAGGGCCGAAAAAATAGGGGACAATTGGGTGATCAACGGCACGAAGCAGTTCATAACCAATGGGACGACGGCTTCGGTGTTCGTGACGCTTGTTCAAACGGACATGAAAGTGGATCGACCTTATCGAGGGCAAACGGAGTTCGTGATCGAAAAAACTCCTAACGTAGAGGCGAGAAAATACGAAGACAAAATGGGTTGGTTTGCATCTCCAACCGCTGAAGTGAGATTCAATGATGTGAGGGTCACGGATGATGACATCTTGGGTGGTCCTTCGAATCTCAATAGGGGTTTCTACATAGGAATGATGTTTTTGGATTCGACTAGAACAGCCATAGGGTGGCAGAGCGCGGCGGTGGCTGAGGCGGCCCTCGAGCAGGCAGTATCTTACTGTAGCGAGAGGGAAGCTTTTGGGAGGAAGATAGGTGGTTTCCAGGCCTTGGCTTTCAGAATAGTGGAGATGGCCACCCAGATTGAGATGCTAAAATCTCTGTGTTATCGTGCGGCGTGGATGGTCCAGAAGGCGAGGGAGAACCCTGCGCTCTACGGGGAGGAGTCGGTGAAAATAGCATCGATGGCGAAGTGGTTTGGGGCCAAAACGGCAGTTCAGGCTTGTGATTTGGCGATAGACATCTATGCAGGATACGGGTACGTGGAGAGTGATCTCGAAAGGTGGTATAGGTTCGCTAAGTCTCTTGAGATCGTGGAGGGAACGAAGGAGGTTCAGAAAAACGTCATAGCTCGACTCCTCCTCGGTCGGGAGCTGACTAGAACTTTCTGAGCGGTTGAGCCCGAGCTGAGATTACGGGCTTTGGTCATCGAATGGCCCAAACTTTTTATACTTTTAGGAAAAGTGGAAACGGTATGGAGGAACTAAAAAAAGCCGTTGAAGAAGCCATGAAGATGTCCGAAGACGAACTGAAGACAAACCTTCCACCATTAATGGATCAGTTGAAGGGAAATGTTGGGAAGCTGATGGAAGCCGTACCCGACCTGATACCGAAACTGATGAACAAAATGAACGAAATCGACATCGGAAAATTTGTGAGTGAGGCACCAGAGTTGTCGAGTAAATTCATGGATGTTTTGTGGGAAGGAGCAAGCATACTCGCTGAGAAGAATGCGGATATCCAAAACAAATTGAAGAGTGCTGGGGAAATAGGTGTGAATTTTGAGGCTACGGATAGTCCGCTGAAGGGGCACCTGAAGATAAGCGGAGGTAAGATCTCGGGTGGCACTGATTTACTGCCAAAAGCCGATTTGACCCTGAGGGGACCGACGAAAGTTCTGGTAGGAATGTTTGCGGGCACCGTCGATCCAATCAAAGGGTTCATGGCTAAGCAGTATACGATGGAAGGCAGTATGGCTATTGGGATGAAGTTGGCACCCGTAATGACGAGCCTAACAAGGGTCATTAAGGGCAGCTGATTTAACCCCAGTCTTTCGATGGGTCTTAACTTTTAATTTTTTCTCAAAGAGTGAAAGCTCTCTGAGTTCTTGAGTTCGCAGCCGATAGAGTTAAATAATCTTTTTTCGGAGTAAAGGGATGGCGTTAGATTTTACTTTTACAGAGGAGCAGGAGATCTTCAGAAGACAGTTCAAAGAGTACTGTGCCAAGCACGTTACTCCAAAGGAGAAAGAGATGATCGAGAACAGGAGCCTGACACCAGATGTACATAAGGCTTTAACGGAATTCGGCTTCTTTGGCTTGCTCATTTCAGAAGACTGGGGTGGTGGGAATGCGGACTTCTTGACCTACATAATAGCGGTCGAAGAACTCGCGAAAGCCGATCGATCAGGGTTCGGTTCCATAGCAGCGTGGTATGGGGCGAGTTGTGTCAAGAGTATTGAAGTCCACGGCACCGAGAGATTAAAGGAGGAGGTTCTCCCGAATGTCGTAGAGAAGGGTTGGATAACTCCTCTTCATTCCACCGAGCCAGGATGTGGAACGGACTTCACTAGAATAGTGACGACGGCGGACAGAAAAAATGGGGAGTATGTGGTGAACGGAGAGAAGCTCATGGTGAGTTGCGTTCCCGAGACTCGAAAGTATGGTGGGGGGTTCATAACCACCGTGAATACCAATCCGGAGTTCAGGCAGAGGGCGAGGGGGATGAGTCTGCTCTACATCCCAGCAGACTCTAACGGGATGACATTCCAGGATTACCGTGGGATGGGTGTGGATCTAGGTGGGATAAAGTACGATGGGACAAGGGTTCCAGAGTATTGTCTGCTTGGAAAGGAGGGCCAGGGAGTGCCGCTCACCTATGAATCTTTCGCCAGAGCTAGGGTAGCCACCGCCATGAGCCAGATAGCATCAACAGAGGCAGCACTTGAGCAAGGGATAGAGTACATAAAACAACGCCAGGCATTTGGGCGACCGATAGCCGCTTTCGAAGGCATCCAGTTCGAATTGGCAGAAGACTACTCCAGGATCCAAGCTTGTAAATGGATGTGTTACCGAGCAGCTTGGATGATGGACAGATACCTGAAAGGGGAAGCCAAGCTCGAAGATGTGTTGTTCGCGGGTGCGTTGGTCAGAACGATAGCTACGGATGACTGTATGAAAGCTCTGAGTGATGTGCTCGAGTGGTACGGAGGAATAGGAACGACGGCCGAATACTCGGTCTATCGGGCATTTAATACGGTCAGGCAAGCTGGTATAGCGGAGGGGACTAGGCACGCTCAGCGAATAACAGTAGCACTGAGTTTGTTAGGTGGAGAGTTTGCGGCTTGGAGAAAATGGCTTCGATGATCTCTCTAGAACGGAATTAGTGCGTCGATCCCACAGGCCCTACACCTAGCACAACCACTTCTCACTTTCCGAGGAGATATCCTATAGCGTTTGTACATTCGCTCCATCTCTTCATATATCTTTACCAGACGTTTAGGATCGGGCGGATCCAGATCACCGAGCGGGGTACCCGGAATCGGTCTGAAGGGAACGACATGGGGAACCACCCCCAGCTTGCAGAGTGTTTCGATTCCGCCAACAACACTTTGCTCGGATTCCCCGAGGCCGACTATGAGGAAAGAGCTAACTTGGAGCCTACCGAATGTTCTCACAGCCTCTTTCCAAGATTTGATGTATTCCTCCCTCCCGATCTCAGCTTTTCCGGGACATACCTCCTTCCGAATCTTTTCGTCGAAGAACTCCAGATGGATTCCCACCCCATCCACCCCAGCCCCCCTCAGGGTATCCAGAACTTCCAGATCCTCGGGGGGTTCTAGGTGAACTTCGATAGGAATTTCCACCGAGCCCTTGATCTCCTCCACAACTCCCGCTAGCATCATCGCACCCCTGTCGGGGGAGGGATTGGTTCCCGTGGTTATCGTCATGTGTTTCGCTACCCCCTCTTCCATCGCGACTTTGGCTGCTTCGGCCAGCTGTTTCCCGCTTTTTCTTATTAGCGGCCTTTTCTCTCCATGGATTTCTATCGCACAGAACTTGCATGCCTTGCCTTGTCTCCATCTCCAGCAAGTTGAGAGGAGGGTGGTGGCCAGGCAATCTTTACCGTGGAGCTTGGCTACTTTGTACATAGGAATTCCGTCCGAGGTCCTCTTCTGGTAAAACCTAGGCAAGGGAATGGGTGATACACTAGTCATAGCTTTTCCAGACCTATACACTTCCCACCTTCCGTCTTTCCCTTTCAGTTCGAACGGGGATTTTTTGACGAATCTCCCCCTCAATGGGATGTTAAGAACATCACCATCTTGGAACATCACACACCTGCCACCCGAGGGGCCAGCTCCCCATCTCCTCCCCCTGTAAATTCCCTTGGTTCGCGCCCCCCGGCAAAGGAGCTCTATCTTCATCGTTTGCGGATCCCCTGCTTGATTCATGTTTTCCCTTTCACCCTTTAACGAGATCTCGATATTTCCTTGTTGCACCTCTCTCCACATGTTTTGGCTTCACCATCAACCGGAGCACATCAGCCTTGGTGATGATCCCCACCGCACGGCTCCGATCCACCACGAGAACGGCTGGACTATGTTCGAGGATGGAGTACACGATGTATGCATTAGTATCCCTGTTCACGGTTGGGAATGGTGCTTCCATCATCCTCTCTACCGTGCTCCTAACGAGTTTTTCGACATTCCCCCCCGCGGTTATCTTTTTCATGAGAATGGCTTCGGATATTGAACCTACCTGTATCCCACCTTCGAGTACCGGTAATTGGGAGATATCGTGAGTCCGCATGAGCTTTATGGCGTGCCTTATCGTATCGCCCCGCTTCACGTGAATTATCGGTGAGGTCATCATCTGTTCAGCGGTGAGTCCTTTTTTCCCTCCGCTCCTAGCAGGAACGGATCTGGCGAGGGCATTTGAAATCCTCTCAATGGTCGAAATCTTTGGATCCGCGAGTCCGGCTTCGATTTTCGCTATATATGCTTGGGTCACTCCCGACAATCTGGCAAGCTGAGCTTGGGTCAAGCCAAGTTTCACCCGCAGAGGCTTGATCTCGGATGGCCGAATCAATCTTTCCATCTCGAAATACCGTAGGGGGAGGGATCATAAATTTTTCCCCGTTTTTAAAAACTGTGAGTTATTATTTATAACTCAGAGTTATTTAATGCCAAAAAGCTTTTAAAACGAGAAGTTTCAAGAAGTAACATCGGCATGACCGAGGTAAAGAAAACGATTGAGTACATAAACGAGCGCATACGGAGCGGCGATGCGGTAGTGGTAACGGCAGAGGAGATGGTTCAGATAGTTAAGGAAAAAGGTTCGGTCAAGGCAGCGAGAGAAGTCGATGTGGTCACAACCGGTACATTCGGGGCGATGTGCAGCTCCGGTGCATTCTTGAATTTTGGTCACTCGGATCCCCCGATCAAGTTCGGTGGGGGGGAGATATACCTGAATGATGTACCTGCCTATGCTGGGCTCGCCGCGGTGGATACGTACATTGGTGCCACTTCTATGTCTGTGAGCAGGGGAATGGAGTACGGTGGAGGGCATGTCATCGAAGATTTGGTCCGAGGTAGGGAAGTGGTACTCCGCGGTAGGGGGTATAGTACTGACTGCTATCCTAGGAAGGAAATAGAGACGGTGATCACGATCGAGGATCTGAATCAGGCAATACTCTGTAGCCCACGCAACGCTTATCAGCGCTACCGTGCAGCCGCGAATTCACGTGATGAAACGATCTACACCTATATGGGAATGCTTTTACCGAATTTTGGAAATGTCACCTTTTCCGGAGCTGGGGTGCTGAGCCCTCTCACCAAAGATCCCACTTACGAGACGATAGGAATAGGTACACGGATATTCCTAGGTGGAGGGAAGGGATACATATTCTGGGAAGGGACCCAGCACGACCCAAAGCGGGGACTGGGAACGATAGCGGTGGTGGGGGATCTGAAGCAGATGAAACCTCGGTATCTGCGTGGGTGCACCATCCATCGGTATGGGACATCACTTTATGTAGGACTCGGAGTTCCCATCCCGATCCTCAACGAAAGGATCGCCCAGAGTGCTGGGCTCGATGAGACCCAAATAAAGACAGAAGTTCTGGACTACGGTGTCCCCAGGAGGGATAGACCCGTGCTGAGAGAGGTTTCGTATGCGGAACTCAGATCGGGCGAAATCGAGCTCGCTGGTAAGTCGGTCCCGGTTAGCCCACTAGGAAGCTTCAAGTTGGCTAGAGAAATAGCCTTAACCCTGAAGGAGTGGATAGAGAGAGGAGAATTTTTGTTATCCCAACCTCTCCAAAGATTACCGAGCGATAGCGTTTGTAGGCCGATGAAGCAGGCTGAAGTTACTCCTTTGGTCAGGGACGTGATGACAAAAGAGGTGATAACGGGCAGGGCGGACTATCCGATCGCGGAGGCAGCCAAGATCCTGAGGGAGAAAAATATCGATCATTTGCCGATCGTTGACGAAAAAGGAAAGCTCATTGGTATAGTGACATCTTGGGACATCGCTACTTCCATAGGGACGAAGAAAAACAGACTTTCTGAAGTAATGACGACAAGGGTTATTACAGCCCATGAAGATGAACCGGTCGACTTCGTGGCCAGGACGCTGGAAAAGCACAAGATCTCGGGTGTACCTGTGGTCAATAGCGGGATGGAGGTAAAAGGGATACTCACGAGTGAAGACATCTCAAGACTTTTAGGGAGGAGAAAGAAGTGAAAAGAAAGGTGTTTATAAGGTACTCATCACAGAAGGCCGAAGAGCCAATACTAGCTTCGGTCATCAAAGAGAGTGGCTTGCTCGTCAATATTTTGTATGCGAATATCACGGGGAAGGGGGGGGAGATTTTGATATCTTTCGACGCCTCAGAGGCCGAAATGGACAGGATTCTCACCCTCTTTAGAGAGAAGGGGGTAGAGGTATGGGAAACGGAGAGGACTATTGAGCTGGACAGGGAGCTGTGCTTTGACTGTGGGGCTTGTATCTCGGTGTGTCCGACTAAAGCTCTTCGGTTGAATCAGGATTTCTCGTTGGAGTTGAATGAGGAAAAGTGCATATGTTGTGAGGTCTGTGTATCTATGTGCCCAGTCCGCGCTCTTCGGATATCGTCTAAACTGTAAAGAGAGTTACTAACCGAATTCTCCCGCTATTTGTTCGATAGTTGTTACGAATTTATCCACTTCATCTTCTGTGTTGAAGTAGTGCACCGAAGCTCGCACCGTTCCTTGGACACCGAGGTACCGCATGGTGGGCTGGGCGCAATGATGGCCAGAGCGGACGGCTATCCTCTTGAGTTCGTCTAACATCGATGCTACGTCGTGTGGGTTTAATCCTTTGACGTTAAAGCTAATGACTCCTCCCCTCCGGTTGACATGACGGGGGCCATAGACTTCTACATTCTCGATATCTAAAATTTTTAAGATCCGTCTGGTCAACATCCTTTCACGCTTGGCAATCCGCTCTATACCTATCTCCGCCACATACTCACACGCACGACCGAGACCGATTATACCAGGGATGTTTGGTGTTCCGGCGTCGAAAAGTTGGGGGGGATCAACGAGTTCGTGATGGAGGATGTCTACATCCTTTACTATTCCCCCGCCTACCAATAACGGTTCGAGTTCGTTCCATCGATCCTCCCGTGCGTAGAGGAAACCCGTACCCTGGGGCCCTAACAGCCCCTTGTGACCCGGTGCAGCTAGAAAGTCACATTTGAGTTTTCGGACATCAACAGGCATGTGCCCCACCGACTGGGCGGCATCGATTAGGAAGATTATCCCATTATCTCTTGCTATTTTTCCTATTTCTTCTACTGGTTGGATACTCCCTACAGCATTGGAAACGTGATGGATTGCGATCAAACGGGTTTTAGCATCGATCGTCGCCTCTACCGTAGCCGGGTCTATCAAACATTCCTTCGTAAGTGGTTTAATCACTTCGAGTTCGATCCCCTTTTGCTTTAAACGTTGCCAAGGAAGGAGGTTGCTATGGTGCTCTAGGATCGTGGTTATTATCTTATCGTTCTTCCGCCACTTCAGTCCTTGGGCGATGATGTTTATCGCTTCGGTCGTGTTTTTGGTGTAAGCTATTTCTTTGGGTTTTGCGTGGATGATTTTGGCTATCTTCTCTCGAGTAGCTTCAAATGCTTCAGTTGCCATTTTGGTGGCACAGTGTAGACCCCTTCCAACGTTCGCGCTGAACTCATGGAAATACTCGAGCATGGCATCGATAACCGGTCGCGGTGTTGGCGTCGTTGCGGCACTATCTAAATAAATGATTCCGGTTTGCAGGAATGGGATTTCAGCGCGAACCTCGTCAACACCCTTCGTCATTCAGACCAGATATTATCCAGAGACAATAAATCGGTTATCTAAAGTCAGATTTGAGAGAGATAGAGGAACTCAAAACTTGTGGTAGGTAGATTCGATGGTCTATTGGGTATCCTAGATTTTTTAAGTAAAAGTTAACATTGTTATGGGACTAGGATGAGACCACCTTGTGAAATCGTCACTAAACACGTCCTTCCGGCTCTTAGGGCGATGCTCGTGAGGGATCTCGTTAAGCGTCACAAGCTTACCCAGGCCGAGGTTGCGAAAAAGCTTGGTATTACCCAGCCTGCGGTAAGCCAATATCTGAACGAGTTGCGAGGTTCAGGATACATTAGGACGATCAGAAAGTGGGGGGTGAAAAAACCTTTGAGAGAGCTATCAGATGCAATAGCCAGTGGAAAAGTTGAGGGAGAACAGATACTCCGGATGTATTGTCATATCTGTACTAGGATAAAAAAAGAAAAAATTAGTCATGGAAGAGCGTGATCGAGAATTTATTTAAAACGGTTATTTGGTACGGTTTTACTGAGAATCGCGAGTGGGTGTCCCTTGCTTCTGAATTCAAATATTTTGTACCAACCAAACGGAAGTCAAAATACTTTTGGCTTTCACTTTGGAAATAACGGCCCTGATTTCGGCTGAGACGTCTTCAATTATATCCTTTTTCTGAAACCAATAACTGCAAATTTTGCAGTTATTGGGTATGTCGCCGATGAAATGAAAATTTCTCCCAGAACCGTTTACAACGCCATCGTCTACAAGCGAGCCATCGAGGAGTCAGAGCACCTGCTGAAAAAGACCATAAGAAATTCCAATTCGTTTAGCTACTCGTTCAACGGCTTTACCCTCAGACAAATTTGACCGAGGGTCTTTCTTACCCGCGAGCATTCTCCTTTTGGCCAACGTCAACGACGAAATCGGCACGATTAAACCCATCCGAGAGATCGGCAAGCTCCTTCGAGAGCAGGAACAAAAAATTTATACCGGAAAATGAAAGTGCAACTTCATCCCCCGATCGCGATAGGTAAGATCCTGATCCTGTCACCATCTTGCAGGCTCTCTTCTTTCCTCAGGATCTTTCTATCTCGAATAACGACTATTCCTTCCTCTCTCAATTTGAGTTCGAGTAGAAGTGTTCTAACTTTGGAACGCTCGGGCAATTCCACTTCTTTCTCTTCAAGATCATCGAGTACTCGGACCTTGACTTTCATTTTATCCACCACCAACTGGGGAAGGATCGATACAGTATCCTCGTCCATCTATTGTATCCAGATTTTGAAACCACTTGATTTTCTTTTCAGGCATTAGGGAGGGTTCCTCTCGGGGTTTTCTTCCACGTTCAGGGGGAATCCTCAGGGGAGAACACATGTTTCTCACCTCTGATTCTCTTCGCGAGTTCTCTAGAGGGGCGAAAAATCTGACCTTGACCATCGTTGAACTGTTAAAAAGAAACCTTTTAAATTTTAACGCTGTTATATCAAGAAAGCGGAGATCAAGTGGGAGAGATCGCTGAAGAAATAGTTCTTGAAATAGAAGGTATGCGTTGTGCACATTGTGCTCAGCTCCTTGTGGATATTCCCTCTTAGCATCTACAGCTTTTTGTATCATCGAATGTGGAGAGGCATGGATAGACATGTGTGGGAGGTAGCAAAAGCGAGAATCATTGTCAGCGGAGGGGGAGTCATCTCGGTTGAGGAACCCAAAACTAAGTTCTGCCCGATATTCTTTTCGAGCATGCGGGTAGATAGCAAACCGTGGAGAGTGTTAGAAAGTCTATGGAGCGGAGAATCGCGCTCTTTGGATTGTGTACTTCTCGAAGACTCGTGGAGATGGAGAGCTTCGGCGTTGGGTTCGGAGCCTCTGAATGTCTGGCAACGGCTCTAAAGGAAGGGCTCATCGAAGCGGCCGTAACGATGTGTGATGGAGCTGGTACCATCATCAGAGGAACCATCGGTTGTCCAGGGGAGTGGTATGGTAATGAGTGCACTCATTGAGACTACACCCATTCCAGCGGTAATAGAAAAACTCATGGAGAGAGAAGCGAGGGTGTTGGACCCCTCCACCGCTGAAATAAATCAGCTCAAGGGGGTTGAGGAGGCTTTGGCGGCCGGATATACTAAAATCGGTGTGACGGTTATGGGTTCTGATGCTGGATTGATCCCAGCGATGAGGGGACTCGAAGGGGAGAGTGGGGCAGCTTTCCTCATACTCGTGATCCATACCACGGGAGTGAAAGAGAATTTGATTCCATTCATCGAAAAAGCGGATATCGTGTACGCATGTGCATCCAGAGTGGTGAGGAAATCGATCGGTCCCAGGGCTAGGGCGATTTTCGGAAAGAACATTCCAGCTTATGCTTTGACCGGATTTGGGGAAATGATCTTAAGGATCCAAGAAAAGATTGTTTTGAAGAGAGGGAAACTGTTGGCAGTCGAGGGGGGAAAGACCTCCATTCCCTCTTTCGTAAAATGGAATAAAACAGGGGGTGAATGTCCGTCATGAAAAAAAAGCTTCATGTTGCCACACTGAAGCCAGCGGAACTTAAACGTTACAACCGACAGATGATCATTCCTAGTTTTGGTAAACAAGCACAGCTTAAGCTGAAGAGGGCTCGCGTGGTGGTAGCGGGAGTAGGTGGGTTGGGAAGTTCATCTTCCATATATCTCACCGTAGCGGGTGTTGGATACTTAAGGATAATCGATGAGCAGCTGGTGGAGCTGACGAACCTCAATCGTCAAGTACTACACTGGGAGGCAGATATCGATCGCTCCAAGATCGAATCGGCTGTTGAAAAATTACGTGCGATCAATCCGAACGTTAAGGTCGAGGGTGAACAAAAAAGGATAACTCGTGAGAACGTGGATGAACTCCTTAGGGGGGCGGACATCGTCATCGATGGAATGGATAACTACCCTACTAGGTTCTTGCTGAACGAGGCTTGCGTGCGGCTCGGTATACCCTTCATTCATGCTGCGGTTGAAGGATTGGTGGGGCAGCTTGTGACGATTGTACCTGGTAAGTCCCCATGTCTCAGATGTTTTATACCCAAGGAGCCACCCACCCGACCGGTTTTCCCCGTACTCGGTGCGACGCCAGGGGTAATGGGTTGTCTTCAAGCGATGGAAGCGATCAAGCTCATTACGAAGATAGGCAAGCCTTTGGTGGGACGGATGCTCGTTTTCAATGGTAAGGATATGAGCTTTGACGAAATAAAGCTCGAACGAAATCTTAACTGTCCTGTGTGCAGAAGGAGAAAGGAGATGTGAGCATGTTAAGAATTCCGAATGAGAGACTCGAACGATATCTTCATCTCCGACGCGAGTTTAAAGAGGAGAAATATATCAACCTTCACCCCATCCAGCGTGGGGGAGTGCTCACAGACGCCGCACGGAAGGTACTGCTCGAGTTTGGCGATGGATACTCCACCTGTGATTGGTGTCCCCCCAAAACCCCTAGACTCGATGCGGTTGAACGTCCCCCCATAGCTCAATTCATGAGAGATCTAGCAGAGTTCTTGGGAATGGATGTCGCGAGAGTTGTGACCCGTTGCAGGGAGGCGAAGTTCATAGCATTCACAACCCTGGGGGAGCCCGGTGATTATGTGGTTTTAGACGGTCTTTCTCACTATTCGAGCTACCTCGCCGCAGAGCTAGCCCGTCTGAGGATTAAGGAGGTTCCCCACACCGGCTACCCGGAGTTCAAGGTGGATCTCAGCGCATATGCTGAAAAAATAGAAGAGGTCAAAAGAGAAACGGGCAAGCTTCCAGCAGTCGTGCTTCTAACCCATGTTGACTATCTGTACGGGAATCTCAACGATGCACGAATTGTGGGAAAGATATGTAAGGAATACGGCGTGCCCTTTCTATTGAATGCCGCTTATACTGCGGGGATAATGCCCATAAACTGCAAAGAACTCGGTGTGGATATTCTCGTGAGCAGTGGACACAAGAGTTGGGCGGCGAGTGCACCGACTGGGATCTTGGCACTTAAGGAGGAATTAGCCGACCGGGTGCTGGCGAGATCTAAGATAACGGGAGATTGGAGCAAACGCAAATTTGGACTTAAGGAGTACGCTTTGCTCGGATGTACGGTGATGGGTGCACCTCTCTTATCGCTGATGGCATCATTTCCCTACGTGGTCAAACGAGTTGAACGGTGGCAAGAAGAGGTGGAAAAAGCAAGGTTTTTGGTTGAAGAGCTTGAGCGGATCGAAGGCATGAAACAACTCGGTACTAAGCCAAAGCAACACACGCTGATCCACTTCGAATCGGATGGATTTTACAGGGTATCCCAAACCCACAAGCGAAGGGGATACTTTCTTTACGAGGAGCTACGAGAACGAGGCATCGTAGGCATCCAACCCGGGTTATCCAAACACTTCAAGCTCAACACCTATGGTTTGGACTGGGAGAAGATAAGAAAGGTAAGAGATGCGTTCTTCGAAATAGCTGAAAAATATGGGTTGAGTTCATCTTAGGGTGAAAGACCTCGTTTTTCCCCAACAATTTTTTAATTTTTTTCGAGTACATCAGACGTGTTTCGGCTGATAGATTCCCATTCCCACTTAGAGGAGATCTCGGATCTTGAGCGAGCACTGGATGAAGCTAGAGAGGCAGGGGTGATCGGTGTCATAGCGGTGGGTATGGATAAGGATTCCAATGAGCGGGTCTTGAGTTTGGGTGAGACCTATCCGGGACTCGTTTTTCCAGCATTGGGTCTGCACCCTTGGTGTTTGGATGAGAACTTCAGGGAGGTCCTAGAATTCGTGAGGGAGCATGTGGAGGAGTGCGTAGCTCTTGGAGAGGTGGGTATGGATTTCAAGATCCCTAAGCCGAAAAGACTCCAGTTGGAAGCGTTCGAGGAAGTGGTGAGTCTAGCATCTAGATTCAAGAAGCCCCTCATCGTCCACTCTAGGTGGGCTTGGATGGAAACGTTAGAGAGCTTGAAAGGGGAAAACATTCCCCCTTCTGTGTTCCACTGGTACACGGGTCCTCTGGAGATTCTCCAAGAGGTGCTTGAGGAGGGACACTATATCTCTGCAACTCCGGCGGCGGAATACAGTGTCCCCCACATATCGGCTATTAAGGAGTGTCCGTTAGATCGGGTGTTGCTTGAGACGGATTCTCCCGTGAAGTATAGGGGTGTAGAGTCCAGACCCAAGGATGTGCTGAGATCCCTAAAAGCAGTTTCTGAGATCAAGAATCTCGACGAAAAGGAAGTAGCGGAGAGAACCACCGAAAACGCGATAAAGGTGTTCGGGTTGGAACTATAGGTTATTTTCGAAATCCGAAGATAGATTCTTTGTTCAGGTCCATGAAAATTTCCCACCTTTTCCCGGACTTGAGAACGACTTTCTTCTCAGGGATTATTCTCCCTATCACGGCTGTGTGGAGTCCGTACTTTGATAGCGTTCTCGAGCATTCCTCTGGCTTTTTGGTGCTTAAGACGTAGCAAGTGCTGGGGTAGGTGAGGAGCCATTCCCGGAGATCCATTCCGGGAGGAATTGGTATCTTCTTCAGGTCGATTAATGCACCGACCCTACTATACTCGCAGAGCATAGCGGTAGTTCCCACTATGCCTGGAGCACTCACATCTTTCGCCGCCGACGCGAGTTCTCTCTCAGCCACTTTGGCCATACCTTCTATCTGTCTTCTTATCTCCTCGTTGGTTCTTTGCGAGGTTGATTCGAAGGCGTTTAGGATCCTCCCCTTGGTGAAAGTTCCCTTGAGGTCCACCGCGAGGAGGAGGTGGTCTCCTGACTCTGCGGTATTGCTTCTGAGCACTTTTTTGGCCAAACCCACGCACATCCCGTCGATCGAGTGATAGCTCGTATCGGGATGGGTGTGGGCTTTCAGGAACTTTATGTCAAATTTCTCCAATCCCTCTTTTATTCCCTCGGCTATCTTTTTTCTCTTCTCGACCGAGGGGGAAGAGATCACGTAGAGGAATCCCACAGGTCTCCCTCCTTTACAAACAACATCTTGAACGTTGGCTAGAACCGAGTAGTATCCCGCTGCCCTTGGGAATTTTTTAACTATCCATTCCATTATCCCGTCACAGGAAAGAACGATTACCCTTCTTCCGATTCTTATAAAGCCCGCATCTTCAAGAGAATCGGTTTTGACTATCTGCATGAGTTCCGATATAGATGACTTTCGGATGAGTGGTTTGAAATTCCTCAGATCCTCTACCAGTTTTTTTAAGTTAAGCTCCTTCATACGAGGCTCCTTTGAAACAATCCGTTTCATCATTTTCCAATTTATATTTTTCATCCGGTGGTAGATGGATGGAACCAAATATTAATTCTGAGTAGCGGAATGCTTTCGTTGTGGGATCGCTCTAAATGTGACTTCTGCGGGGAATGCTTGCTGAGATGTCCATACATGGAGTACCCCCAACTATTGCTTGGAGGGATTTAAGAATCCGTGAGTGTCTTTCGTTCATGGTTTTCCATCACCTCTCAGTGGTGGTGAGGAGTTGAGGAATCAGCATCCATTTCAGAACCCATCTTCCGCTCTCGTCTTTCTCCAAGCATACCACTCCCCCCATCTGAAAGGCTATGGGTGAGCGGTTTTCGTCGTTACACAGCAGACGCCCGGTGAGCCTAGCCAAATGGGGGAGATGCCCTACTACCATGATATCTCCGGTTTCTTTCGAGATACGGTCTTCCCAAATTTTTGGATCAGCATTCGGTGATAGGTTCACGTCCTCAACAACTTCTCTCACCCCCAATCGGGAAGCCAAAATTTCTGCGGTCTGTTTGGCACGGAGTTTTTGACTGTGCACCACTTTGTCAAGACGGAGACCCAACCTCCCGAGATAACTCGCGATCTTCTCCGCATCCCTCTTGCCTTTCGGTGAGAGGGGTCTTGATGGATCCTCTTCCTCCCTTTTCGCTTCCGCGTGTTGGACTATGTATAGAGCCATAGGGGGTCAGACTTTCCTCCTAGTTATCTTGAAGACAACTCTGACCGAGGGGTCTGGACAAATTATCTCTTCCTTTTTGGGAATCCAGTCCCCCTCTTCCCTGCTTTCTCTCACGAGGGCCGAAATGTACGGGAGTATGGAACCCAGAGCGAATACACATATTTTGTCCGTATCTTCCAAGATCACGTTGGGCTCCCGATACACGAGTTTGTCACCGACCTTGAGTCCCGCTGGGCAATCCTTTTGCATCTCTTTGACTGTGAAAACCAGTTCGTACAGGGTTTCACCAGATTTTTTTCTCAACAAGGGATAAAAAAACTTGATTAGCTATATCCTCCAGAGTGGGGGTGAACAATGATCTATCCGCTCAACATCCTTCTGCTTGGTACAGCAGGGGCTGGTAAGAGCAGTCTCGTCAAGACCTTCGGTGAATGGATAGAGCAAAATACGGACCGGGGCATAGCGTATGTGAACCTCGATCCCGGCTGTGAGCGGGTTCCGTTCAAACCCGATTTCGATGTTCGGAAATATTTCACGCTTTCCCAGCTCATGCATGAGTATGGGCTCGGGCCCAACGGAGCGATGGTTCGCGCGGCAGAACTCTTCCATCAGAGGGCAGTGGAGTTCTCCCGGAGAATGAGGGAGGCCGGAGGCGATATCAGACTCATAGACACCCCTGGCCAGCTCGAGGTGTTCCTCTTCCATGGGGGTCCTGAGTTCATCGAGGCGATGGATGGTACTACGGTCTCCCTGTTCTTGATGGATGCAGAAGTGGTGAAAGAACCGGCCGGAATGGTGTTGACGAGACTGTTGGGACTCTCCACTTGGCTGAGACTGGGTACTCCCGTCGTCTGTGTTCTCAACAAAATAGACTTGATGGGCGACCGGGGGCCTGAGGTGGATGAAATTCTCACGGGCAAGCTTTCGGAGCATGAGCTGAAGGACGGAGGTGTGGGCGCAGAGCTCACGTTGAAACTCTCGGAAGTACTCGTCCAACTCCTTCCTCCGGCCAGAGTGGTGCGGACGAGTGCCAAAACGGGGGCGGGGATGAGGGAACTTTACGATGTTGTTCACGAGGTATTCTGCACTTGTGGCGACTTGACTTGATCACAAAAAGGCTCCCCGGTCCCTCAATTCCTTTTGGAGTTCTTGGACATTCAGTTCGCGGGGGGAGAGCTTTTCCCTCACACACATCGCCGCTGCTATTCCACATGCTTCACCCACCGCCATGCTTGGAGCTATAACCCGTGTCGAAGCCTGTGCTTCTGGTGTGGTTGAGATGCATCTTCCAGCTACGAGTAGATTTTTCACTCCTAGGGGAAGACAGCATCGGTAGGGTATCTGGTACCATTCGTCTCCCTCAAGAGTTCGGATGTCCGTGCTTCTGGTGTCCCTCAAGTGTCTCTCGATCGGCCACGCACAACAAGCGACGGCATCGTCGAATTTAGCCCCTGACAGGACGTCTTTCTCAGTCAGCACGTATTCCCCCCTCACCCGTCGGCTCTCTCTTATCCCTACCTGAAGAGCGATTTCCGAGATGTATGCGTTTTTGAATCCTGGGACGCGTTCCTTCAAGAATCGCAGGCACTCCTCCACTTGGCGACGCCCCTCGAGTTCTGCCTTGGTCAGGGAGTAAACGTCAGTTCCATCCACAGATACCCTCGAGAATCCCACCACGAACTCCCCTTGGTGAGGTAGGGGGATCAAATTTCCATCCTCTCTTGGGATTTTGTATTCCTTTGAGTCGTTCGCTTCTTTGATCAGCTCTCGAAGTTCGCCTGAGAGGATGAGGGGGATCACCTCTTCAGTCTCCACGTTTGAGATCTTGAACATCATCGACCCCGGTTGCATCGTGTTAACATCCTTTTCGTAGGGCACGTTGGCCAATGCAGTGACGTCCGCATCTCCTGTGGCATCCACGAAGATTTCTCCTTCGAGTTCAATGGGTCCGGATTTGGTGCTCACTACTACGGATTTGATCTCCTCGCCTTCCCTTTTCACTCCGGTAACGGTGGAGTGGAGCATCAGCTCGACTCCAGCATCCAATACCATGTGATCTAGGACCAACTTGAGGGTCTGGTGATCATACAGCAGAACAACCATCGGATCGGAACGAACCGGTCCTAGGAGGGAATCCCTCGAGCGGAGAAGCTGGAGCATTTCGTCCGCGATACCCTTTACCACTTGGATCTGCTGGGGTCCAGATGTGTAGAAACCACAGAGTGATCCGTATATGCCGGAGGTAGCGGTGCCCCCCAAGAATCCATATCGCTCGACCAGCCTGACTTCAGCACCGCTGCGACGGGCACCTATGGCCGCAGCCAAACCAGCTGGACCCCCACCCAAGACGAGGATTTCACTCCTCAATTATTCAAACCCGATAGGAATAATGGCAATCGAAAATAAATGATTTAAGCTCCCGTGTGCATTCAGCCTGCGGGGAAAGACGCTGCTAAATCTAAGTGGGGTTTCTAAAAGCTTTTAGTCGGTGGAACGAAAGGTAAAGGGGCGTACATGGCTTTCTGGATGGATCCCCTGTTGTTGTTTCTCTCCGGGATGGCGATAGTTCTGGTGAAAAAGAAATTGTTCTTCAACAGCACCCGTTTCATCCCCATCGTATCGGTAGCGGTGATGGTGCTGTTCTGGGTGGTTTCGATAAGTATGTTCTGTAACTTGGAGATAGCACGAAGCGCTTGGGAGGTATGTGGAGCTGAAAGTGGTACGGAATGGATGCTCAACGGAGGAATTCTGAACGTGGTGGAGGCTGGTGCCACCTTCTCTACCCTTTCTCCCGAACTTATGTTCGTTTGTATTTTCATGTTCGTGGTTTACCCCATCTACCTCTGGTTAGGCCTCCTGGTGGGAAACAAAATCTTTAAAACCCCTCTTGGTACTTAACTCTCTCTGACCCATTTTTCCACATCTTCTAATCCATCTGGGAGGAGGTCAAAAGCGGTGAGGCGAGTTCTCGATAGGGCATGTGGAAACCTCAGAGTTACGCCCGCACTTTTTCTAAACCGCTCGACACGGTAGTCTTGGATGTATCCCCAAGTTCCCTCGTGGAGGAGTGTGGCTTCCTCTGCGGACATGACTGCCACTTTTCCCGCCTTCCACTCTGCCATGCTCGCCAGCACGGGATTCATCTCCCCCCTGTCCGCCAGCCAGGCCGCCTTTCGTGTTAACAGTCGAGCCGTTTCGATCTCAGTTTTTATCTCCGCTAATTTGCGGGAGGTCCCCGAGTATCCCCATGTGGGTTTTCCCACTCCCTCTCTCTCATGGATGTACCTAGTTGCCCTTTCGAATGCTCCCTCAGCTATACCCAAAGCTTGAGCGGCGTTGTCTATCTTTGAGAGGATCAGAAATTCACTCGCCAGTTTGGTACCTTCGCCCTCTTTCCCTACCAAATTTCTCTCATCGACCTCAACGTTGATGAACGAGAGTTTCGCTAACCCCTCTTTTCCATGATCTTTCCCTACAAGCTTTATTCCACCGCCCGAGGTCTCGACTACCATAACCGATGTTTTGTTTTTGAGTTCATCGGCGGTGCAGAGGACAATAATGAAATCGGGAAGTGGTCCAGCGGGAATACCCACCACCCCATCGATCACCCAGCCCCCTCTTTCTCGTCTAGCTTTCAGTCTTAACTCCTTCGGTTTTCCACCTTCGGGTTCCAGCGCACTGCTCATCCTAGCTTTCCCCTCCACGAGTGGCCGGAGGTACTTCTCCCCCTGCTCCTCGGTTCCGAACATCCGGATCAGATCACTACCGAAGGTCGCGAAGGTAATGGCTTCTGCGAGCCTTGGGTTTATCCTGAAGAATTCTTCCTCGATCAGAAGACTCGTTTGCACGTCCACTCCAGCTCCCCCGTGTCTGGATGGGATCCTAGCTCCCACGAGTCCGAGTTCGCACGCCATTTTCCAAGTTTTGGTGGGAAATTCTCCTTCTCCCAGTTCGGCTTTCAGATCCGGAAACTCCCTTTTCGCGAATTCCCTCGCCAGCTTTTGGATGGCTTTCTGCTCTTCGGTGAGCTCAAAATCCATCTCAAAACCTCGTTTCCCAGATGTGATCCGCACACCTGTTTGCGAAGGCCATGATCGATATCTGGGGGTTAACTCTCACACATTCGGGGAAAATGCTGGCATCGGCTATGAATAGATTCTCCAAATCGTGGGTTTGACCGTAGGAGTCAACGACCCCGTGCTTTGGGCTCACACTCATCCGGCATGTACACTGGGGATGGTAAGCGGACCATATGAATTCGTTGGCTTTGATCTTCCTCTCCACACTTAGGATCTCTTGTATGTCTTTTTCTCCTCTCACCCATGGTTTCCTCACAAGCCCAGTGCAGACCTTCGTGGCTCCCGCGGCCAGCAGGACTCTGCATGCTTCTGCCACCCCCTTCACGGCGACCCTCTTGTCACGTTCTCCGAGTCTGTAGAGGACTAGGGCCTCAACCTCCAGCTTGGGTAGAGCATAGGGGAAAGGAGAGAGGGGGAGAACCCTGCCGATCGAATCAGAATCGTTTATCATAACTCCTATCGCCCCCGCTTTCTTCCACTCTTCCATGATTCTGCAGAACTCCTCGCCGAGTAGCTGGGAGGTTAGGGCTCCCAGTCGGGGTGGAACCATCGTCGTTTCCATGATGAATCCCTCATCGAAGAATTCCTCGATCGCGTATGATTGGGATACCCCCCTCCATCCGTAGACGGCTTCCGGGAAGAACCCAGAAACGAGCAAGCACGGATGAATCCGGAGGTTTTGCCCAACCATTCCACTCGAATTCGCTATTCGGTTCATCAGCAGGAGGGTGGGGGTATAAATCGCCCCCGCTGCGAGCACGAATATCCTAGCCCTCGCCACGAACTTTCCGATCCTTTCCCCTCTCCGGTTGCGTATCGCCCCCCCAACCTTCACCACCTCCCCCCCACACGTTTCGATTTGCTGAACCTCGAATCCCGTATAGAATTTTGCTCCCGCTTGGGTGGCGAGGGGGATGTAGGTGACATGCATGTCTTGTTTCGCGTCTATCGGACATCCGTACTGGCAAACCCCGGTTGCATCGCAGTACAGGGCATTCTTCTCGAGTGGTCTTCCCGAGTATCCCAATCGTTCGGTGCCTTCGGCTATCCGGGTGTGTGCTTCTCCCATGAGTTCCAAAGAAACCCTGTGAACGGAGATCGTCCGTTCCACACGCTCGAAGTACGGTTTCATGTCATCGGGAGTGAGCCCCTCTAACCCCTGTTCTGTCCACCTCTCAAGAACGGAGTCGGGCGTGCGATAGCACGTGCTTGAGTTGATCACGGTGGTGCCACCCAGACAATCCCCTACCGGTAGCATCACCCACGGTTTGAGGGAGAAACTCGGGGTAGGGAGGGGGAGCGTGATCAACCCGGTTCCCTTCCTGTATAAGAGTGGCATCGTGTCGGTCATTTCTCCGTTGAATTCATCGCTCGTGTGTTCGAACCCCCTCTCCACCACTACAACGTCCAAACCCTTCTCCGCAAGTTCCTTGGCGACTACCGCGCCCCCTGCCCCTGAGCCGATTACCAACACGTCGCATTCTATCTCAACCTTGGGCTCAGCAATCTTTTCGAATTCGATTATGTTTTCTCTCACCATCTCAGGAGTTGGAACTTTCGGCTTTCCGGTTTCGATTTTGGTTTCAAGTGTCTCTTTTATCTCCTCACGGGCGGCGTAAGGGAACACGGTGACGAGTTTTATCGTATTGAATAAAGTGCGTACCAAATATGATCGCTCGTTAAGCTTCTGGATCACGGATCGCGGGAGTTTCGCCACGGCGATACAAAAGAGCATGAGGAGAGCGGTAAGGAAACGGTGGTGCAGGAATGGAAAAAAACCTCTAGCCACCCTTTCGACGAAATCCTCGATCTCGGTATCGAATCCCTCCAGTTCGATCGGGGACTTCAAACCTCCTGATTTTGAAAAAAACACTTCACACAGGGCTCGTAGACCTCTCGTTTTGATGTCCATCTTCTTTTCTCCTCATTCCGCCCAATAAATCTAGCCTAGAGAATTAGACCCCAGGATCCCAACACACTAACCACAGGTTTCCTCGACTGTCTTTCGACGTCCTCCACCTGCTAACCCTCGTGGTGGGATCCCGAGGCCACCTGCCGGTGTTCCGCACCAGGGTTGGCCCACAGATCATCGCTAGGTGTTCCCGCCAGTCGCTCTCAGGAGGACCCTAGTGGCACGGATTGTCCCGGCAGATGCTCCGGTGTGCCCGCGGCGATGCACCGGCGTTCACGTATCCCGCCAGCCCTTTCGACCGCGGATGTTCCCTCATTGCGATTGATATTATTTTATTCTCTCGATATAGTTTTTCCTATCTGGGAGCGTTGCGAGTGGTGTCCGATCGCTCCCATCTCAGCCGGAAATAAGGTCGAATTCCAGAGCGACCACTGGATGTTCAAGTTCGAAGCCCAGAATCACCTCGGGATGGACTTCTCCGGCCACACCCAATCTCCGTCCACGAAAAATGAATTCGGCCACCCTTCCCCCCAGAAAACTCGGATGGTCCGTACCCCTGACCTCAGCCGCGATGTCGAGCTCTCTCAAGAGGGCATCCGCTACAGCCTTGATGTACGTCCAGTTTGCCCGACTCCCTATTGCAACAGCTGCTACCCTTCTGACGTTCACGGCTCCGGTTTCGGTTCGGTCGTCCAGGAGCACCACATCCCCGACTTCGAATATCTGCTGGGGTAAAGGATTTCGCTTGTTCGATCGGAGGACAGAGAGCAGAGAAGGGAGGAGCCATGTCCGAACGATCGTGTAGTCCTCGGACACGGGATTGGATATTTCGACAGCATCACCGGTCGTTCGCATCAACTCGAAGTTGACGTGTGGGTTTGTGAGGGTGTACGTCATAACTTCCGTGAATCCCAATCCGATCATGATCTCACGCACCCGGTCGGCGAGACTTTCTATAGGTGCTTTCTTTCCGATCGTGAAAACTTTGCCAGCCACGGGGGTGAGTTTGTCATACCCGTACCCTATTCCCACATCCTCGATCAAGTCAACCTGATGCAGGATATCACCCCTGTACGGCGGAGCGAGCAAAGTTAAGCTATCTTTCCGAGAGCCCGCAACTCCGTAGCGCATAGTTTTCAAGATCTCAGCAATTTTACTCGGCTTCAGGTTCAGACCTAGGAGTTCGTTCGTGACCTTCACATTCAAGGAGTATCGCTTGGGGCGGAGGGATGGTGTTTCTATGCGTTTGTTTGGATATTCCACCGAAACGGTGTGTAACCGGAAGCCCCTTTCCGAGAGACTCGTCATGAGGATTACAAGCGTCCAGTTCACCAACCGCTCGTCTTCCCCCGTTACATCGATGAACAACCGCTCGGTCTTTTCCGTGACCCTTGTCTCCTCGCTGTTGATGATGGGGGGCATGGATAGAACCCTTCCCTTTTCATCCATCAGTATCGGGTAGCGGTTCCATCCTTCCATGATCCACCCGTATTCGATGCCCTTAGGGTGCTCTCGCAAGATCTGTGCAGGGGTGAGTGTCCGACCGAAATCTAGGGGGGTGAAAGAGATCTCCTCGGGAGAAACCGTGGTGTACCGGATTGGTGGTTCGATCGTATCCAAATCATACACTCCTATGGACCCTTTGCGCCTGTTTCGACAGAGCGACGCGTGGAGCTTTTCTTGAACTTGCATGAGGGAAGCGACTATCTCATCCGTGAGTTTTACCCCTGTGACCACCCCGGCGGAAATGAATGGTCTTACGGATTTCACGCTTTTATCCACCCTCAAAGTTATCCCCGAAGGAGTCGCGCGGTATTTGGGGAGCCCGGTCTCTATACCTAAAAAACCTTTGAGCGCTCTCACCACTCCCTCCGGGCTGAGCAAGTCGGGTCGGTTGTGTAGGATCTCTAGCTTGAGTTCGTCACCGATAACCTCCGTTTCTATGCCCATCATGTTCAAGCGCTCACAGAGGTATGTGCTGTCGAACTCCCTTCCGAGCATACTGCATATATCCGAATAACTCACGGTGATGGTCGGCATTCATTCCACCCCCAGAGGCTCGGGCGCGTGGGTCGGTGGGTATCTCGAACTCGCCAGCCACTCGAGATCGTTTGAGAATATATCCCTGATATCATCGAGCCCGAGTCGCATCATAACAAGCCTAGATAAGCCGATGCCCCATGCTAGCACCGGATATCTTATGCCAATGGGGCGGAGCAGCTCGGGTCTGAAGAGGCCGGCCCCCAGTATTTCTATCCACTCCCTCCTTTCCTCGTTGAATACGTCAGCCTCGACCGAGGGTTCGGTGAAAGGGAAAAAACCCGGTCTGAATCTCATCTTTTCGAATCCGAGGTTAGTGACGATTTGCCTGAGATACCCCAGCATGTTCCGGAGGGTCAGCCCGCGATCCATGACTATCCCTTCACACTGATAAAACTCCGCTAGGTGTTTGTAGTCTATCTTTTCGTGACGGTAAACCCGATCGATGCAGAATATCTTTACGGGTGGCTTCGGGCGGGAGGTTAGGTATCGGACGGTGGCTACCGTAGTTTGTGAGCAAAGAACGGGCTTTCGGCTGATTTCGGTACTGAACTTGTATCCCCACCCTGTGGATCCCGCCACACCTTTTTCATGGGCCTTGGCCACACGTCTCACGAGTTCGGGTGAGGGCAACTTCGTCCGAGCGGGTTTGGAAAGGGAGAGATTGCTATGGACTTCTCTCGCGGGATGATCTTGGGCTTGAAAGAGGATGTCAAAGTTCCAGAACTCAGATTCGACTATCCTGCTTTTTATCTCGACGAAACCCATCCCGATGAGCACGTCTCGGATCTCCTCTATGACCTTCTGGTGGGGGTGGATCTTAGCCGGGTAGATGGGGGGAACTCCAAGGGAGAGGTCATAACGTTTGAATTTGGTGTTCTTCCACCTCCCGGTAACGAGCAGCTCGTGGGTGAGTTCGCTGATTTCCTCCGTGGGTGTTACACCCGCCTCAAGTACTCTTTTTCCTAGATCGGTGAGGATGAGGCTTCGCTCCACCCGCTCAACTACTTCGACGAGTCCCCTCCGCTTGAGCGTCCCTACCTCAGACCTGAGGTCTTGGGGGAGTTTCCTCACTTCGGCCTCCCCCCATTTGGAGACCGTTTTGAGCAATTTTTCATCGTCGGATTCTTCATGAAGGTTCACCTTCCCCTTCTCCGTTATCTTCAAGAAAACCCGGTTTCCCTCCCTCAAGATCTCCGCCCATTCCTTGCGTCTGAGCCAGCCCAGAGCGATCCTGACCTCCCCGGGTGACATCTGAGCCACCTTTTGAAGTTCGTCCAGAGAGCATTCTCCCCTCTCGGCCAGAATTCTGAGCATCCTACGTTCGGGCAGTCCCTTCGTGGAGTCCGCCTCGCCCTCCGGAGTGAGCCTGATGGTCAGGGCCTCGGATTCTTCGATCTTGATCAGTCCCCTCTGACTCAGTCTCAGCGCGGCTCGCATGACGGCGGAGTGGTCTAGTCCGGTGGACTCCTCTATCTTCTTCACCGGTGCTCGTTCACCCCCTTTCAAGGCGAGTAGGGTCTTGACTTCGTGCACATCTAAATCCTGGGCTGTTGGGTCGATGTCCATCATTTCCCCCAATGAGTTGATTGATAGAGTTACATAGTTTATTGTGTTCGTCCAGTTCATAAAAGTCAAATGGGTCAAGTGATGAAAGGGAGTCGCCCGGCCCGAACAAGCTTTTATGCGCGGAGGAGCACCCCAGTTTTGAGAAATACGGAGAGGCGATGTATAAGATCGCGGATTCCGAAATAGGATACGTACACGGTAAGAACGCGATAGGATTGATACTGGCCTGCTTCGCGCCCGAGATTCTAAGACGATTGCCCGATGCTCCCATCACGCGGGAGGGTCTCAAGGCTATGCAGCACATGTTCCAGCTCGTCTTGGCGGCCAATTCGTATAGGGAGCTCGCATACCAGCAGAAGGTCCTAGCGAAGATCATGGACGAAACGGAGGCTTCGATGTGTGTGGATTTGAGCGAGATCCCGGGTGGGGTCTATGAGGTAATAGGTGAACTCATCGAGTCGATGGGGGAAATAAAAGTACCCTCGGAACTCAAAGAAATCCTGCATCCAGCTTCGCTGTGGTGGGGCCTCATCAGGGCATCCTTCCCCCCAGCCATATTCAGGTTTGGGGGAACCTTCACGATGACGTTCGGCTGTGATGAGACGATCGATGTTGGGTGCGCCAAGCTGAGATCGGGGCAAAGATAAAACAAAAATATATCGAGAAGGGCGTGATGTACGATGATCTCGCTGACAACATATGGGGTGGACTTTACGAGTCGGACGGTCTTCTCCTTCATCACGAAGAGTTGGTGTTGTACAATCCTCGCAACCGGAAGCATCTCGAGGAGATGCCTCATTTCTTTGAGGAGTGTGCGAGGGTGAGCGTCGAAGAACCCCTTGGACTCGGCTTCGGTCTCTTCGAGGTTCCGGGAGCGCATTCCAAATTCGGTCCTCTTGTCAGTAATTACCACCGATGGCAACGGAAGATCAAGAAGATGCTTGACCCAAGAAATCTCATGGAATCTGCACTTTACGTTTAGCGAGATTTCTCTATCCATGGGTGAAGTGCTCGTAGCCGAAATCTCGAACTCTCATCGTCTTTCCATCCTCTTGGAGGAATACACCCCTTCCCTTCTCTACCCTCCCCACCACGCTCACTTTCGTTCCCAGTTTTCCGAGCATCCTCTCGACATCGTCCCACCGCCTTGGTGACACCGTGAAGATGAGCTCGAAGTCCTCTCCTCCGTAGAGCACGAAATCCCATGCGGATCTCCCCAGCTTGGAGGTGAGCCTCAGGAGGGCCGGAGAGACTGGAATTTTTTCACGTTCGAGCACGAGTTTTACCCCGCTCCCCCTTGAGAGGTTCCACATGTCCCTGATGAGCCCATCTGAAACGTCTATGGCAGAAGTGGCCCACCCCCTTCGTGCGAGAATCACTCCCTCCCTCAGCCTAGCACGGGGCTTCAGGAAGGACTCCACGAGTTTTCGGTGACCCTTCATCTTTAGGTTGAGGATCTCCAACCCGGCTGCGGCACATCCGGGCTCCCCCGTGATAGCCAGGAGATCGCCCGGTTTGGCCCCACTCCTCTTCAAAGCTTTTCCATCCTCTATCTTCCCCACCGCCGTACCGCATATCGTTACTTCTGGAGATTCCCCGAAGTCCCCCCCTATGACGCAGGTTCCGTGCTCTTCGGCGGACCTTTTCATGCCCCTCAGTAGCTCTTCAACGAATTCCCTTTCCAGAGTTCCCGGCAAGCCCAACGAAAAGAGAATTCCCAAGGGCCTCGCTCCCATGGCGGCCAAGTCGCTGAGGTTTGCCACTACGGCCTTCCATCCCATGTGGAAGGGTGTTGTTCCTGATGGGAAATCCGTGCCAGAGGCGAGCATATCCGTGGTCACCACTAATTCATGCTTGCCCAGAGAAATAACAGCCCCGTCGTCACCTATGCCAACTTTCACGGAGCGGGGGGTTTTGAAAACACGCTTGGCGAGTTCCACTAGCTTCCTTTCCCCCATCTTTGAGATTTCCATCCACTCACCTCAGGAGGGGGAGTCTCCCTGTTAGCTTGTCTACGAGTTCGGACGGACCAGGTCCTATGCCGAGCACGGTTAGGGTTCCGGGAGGTAGCTCGGTCAGGCCCGCATCTTCGACCACCTCAGCCGGGAGGCCGAGTTCTTTCGCTTGGTCTCGGAGACGTATCAGTTCGGGTTTCCCCGGAACCTTCACCACAACCTTTTTCTGACCTTCTCCTATCCAACCCTGAAACCATTCTTTTTTGGTGGATCTCGCCTTTTCGGCTGCTAGGACTGCTCCGTGGGCGACCTGGGCCGCGAGCTTTCCTGCGCTCATTTCGAGGTCGCCTCTAACGACGAGAACTTGCTTGTATTTGAAAACCTTCGTCCCCTTTCCCGACATGATTCCGTACTAATCTTTTCCCGTTTCCCTATTTTTACCCGGAGATCGATTAGGTGGTTCTATCCGAGCCCCCATATGATTTTCACAAAACGATCTGCGAACTTTAGCGATTCCCCCCTGCGAACCCCGGGTTTACCAAGCAACACGAAGGCCACTAGCTCCCCCTCCCGGAACAGTATGCCATCCGCATCGTTTGATCTGAGGTATAGGCCGATCGATTCCTCCCCCACCGAAACCCCGTAAAGTTCCTTGTCTCCCCACTCTGCACGGATCCCCGAGAAAGCTTTGGCGGCGAGTTCGCTCGACGTGAATCTGAGAATGCAGAAGGCTACTCGCTCCTCCCCCCTTTCGAACAGGTTCATGAACCCTTCCTCGTACCCGGATTCTAAAGGGTTCTTGTCAACCGCGTTTTTCCACACCACATCGACCCAAGGGAGCCACCACTCCCCTATCAGCCCCCATCCCGATCCTGGAAGATCGGAGGCAGAGGGAACGAGCTTCCAGAGGTCTCTCGGGTAGACAGTTTTCTTTCCCCTGAGTATGTCGATCAGCACTATCACGAAGAGCGCGATCACGAGTACCACCAAGATCTCCATCAGGAAGTCCATCTCAGCAACCCCATCTCTTAGCCCATTTCGAAGTGGAAACGCCTTTGGGGTCGGAGAGTGAAAACCTCAGAGACCATCAATAGTCTCCCTCCTCCACGCTTACGTAGTGGTACGCTCCCACGCACACGTTTTCGGCGTTCTCAGGTCTCACCTCGTAGTACATGTTGTCGATCGCGATCACGAGCGGGTAGTCGTAGCTCACGTACACCTCCGGAACCTGGAACTCGATGGGTTTGCCCGACTTGCTCATGTTCTCCTGCTGCACGGGCACCCAGTATTCCTCGTTCTCCCAGAGCTCGGAGTTGTCGGTGGTCACGCGGTACACCCCCACGTTCTCCTCGAACACCAGGTAGAAATTGTCTATCTCCCACCGGTTCACGAGCTCGACTTGGATCCACAGCCCCCGGCGGTACTGCGGGCTTGGTCTTATGAGGTAGAGGTTCCCGTGGTCCACGCCCTGGTTCGTGAGGTCGAACACCTTGGTGTACCTCTCTCCCGCTAGCGCGGTGAACCGCTGGGAGCCGAGGTTCACCAGCTCGTCTCCCGTCCACCACGCACCCCCCAGGTCGAAGTTGTCGGTCAGGTATGCCCCGAGCACCCCCGTGTCCCTCGGGTGCTCGGATCCCGGGATGAGCTCCACCCAGGTTGGACTCCCTCCCGTCTGGATCGAACCGCTGAGGGTCCCCCACCCTCCAGCGGGGGTCCACGTCTGGTACTGGAGGGTCCCCGGGTTCGCGTCGTCCTGGTATGCCCACAGTAGCTCCTCCCCCTCGGGTTCCCACGCCAGGTCATAGGTCCGGTTCTCGGGGTAGGTGCTCGCGATCGTCGTGTCCTCGAGCCCCACCCAGGCACCCCCGTCCCACAGGTCCCTCCCGTAGGTGGAGGTGCTTCCTAGGATCACGACAAGCATGATGTTTTCGGACCCAGGCTGGGGCTCCACCTCGATCACGGTGGAGTAATCATCGGTTATGGTGGTAAATCCGCTCCAATCCGTACCGTCCCACACCCTCGAACGGGTTCTCCCGAACTGGGCCGCGACCAAGAAATCATTGTACACGACCACGCAGTGCCCCGTGGTCTGTTCATAAGCTAGGTCCGCGGACCACGTGGTGGATGAGTAAGCCCTGCCGGAAGCGACATCGAGCATGGTCTCGTTTCCCCAGCTCTGCCCATCCCAGACCACCCCTATGGCAGTGGGAGCGGCGTTCACCACCACCATGCATATCTCGTCCGAAAGCGGGTTGGAGTCCATCCGGACAAGCCTCACCACCTCGTCCTCGGTGGTGAGGTCCAAGCTGGCTGGGGACGACCAGTTCTCCCCGTTCCAGATCCTGTACTTGAGCTCTGGGTCAATCCCCCCTGTCGAGTAGACGAGCAGGGCGTCGCCGGACTTCTGCTCATACGCTAGGTCGAATGCCCGGTTGATGGTCACCGTCTGGGCGAAACGGTTTTCGATGATCCAGTTCTCCCCGTCCCACACGTACGCGCTGAGCCACCCCTCAACATCACACACCACGAATATCCACTCCTCCAGGCGCTCGCAGTAGAACGGGAAGTGTTTGGCCACCACCCAGCGAGGGGTGCCGAAGTTCTCCGGGAGTTCCTCCTCCGAACTCCAGTAGGCGCCGTTCCACGTCCTGTACTTCGGGTAGTCATCCCCACTCCCCGTCTCGGAGCGGTAAGCCGCGACCCCGTGGGGGAACAATTGGTACGGGGGCGGGAAGTGGTAGTACGGTCCCACCTTCCTGCTCTTCCACTCGAGCATCTTAACTTCAGCCACCCGCGGGGCGAAGTTCTCGGGCGTGGTGGTGAACACTGCGGAGGTCGAGCAGTAGACGAGAGCCACCGCGAGCGTGAGGAGGAACAGCACGAGCAGGACGGTTCCTTTTCTCCTCCGAAGAGTTTCCATCGGGCTAGCATCCTCCTAAATATTCCCTTAGTTAAAATTTGTTAAGTAAATTTAAAAAAATGGGGAAGTGATTATCAGAGCTGAATCTCTAGAGTCTGCGTGGACGCCGGGGGGTGGGGCGGGCTATTTCCATGGCCTTTGGGATCGCTTTGGGATAGATTATAGTGCCGCATTCCAAGCATCGGTGTTCGGGGTGGAGGGGCGGGTTCGGGAAGTAGTTTATGTACCCGCAGAACGTGCATCTTTTCTCAACGAGTTCCATCTTATCGTTAATTTTTCTTTAGTAAACTACATTAAAGTATTTCGATAAAATTATCACAGTTGATAATCACTGAAAAGAATCATTTTTTCATCTGAACACCAAAATTAGAGCTTGAAATCCAAATTGGAGTCTAATTCATATCAATTTTGATAATTATGGTGGACAATTTTGATAATTTGAGAGAAACATTCTTAAAAAAGATTCTGAAGATTCGTTATCGGAGATGACAACGCGAAGAAAATTCTTCAAGGCTTGGGCCTCTGCGAAGCGGAAGGTACTGAAGAGGCGTAATGCGTTATTCCTAGTGCTCGCTTTACTCGGCGGGATCTTTGCCCTAGCCTTCGCTGCGACCCAGGGAGTAGCGGTGCTCGGGCCGCCCCAAGGTGCACCGGACATAGGAGTGGTGCACGATCAGAGCGTTGAGAACACGACCATCGGTCCGTACGACACATTTCCCTACTTCCCTGAAAACGTGATAGGGGGCACGGGAGGCAGGCTCTCTCCAGGGAATATCTTCTTCATCGAACCCAGACCTCAACTTTACACGGGGTTGTGGATCCAAGTCGAGATGGTAAACCGGAAGGAGATAAATGAACACTGGACCTCCTTCACCGAGAACCTCGGACTTTATCTAGCCGTTAGCGATAACTCCGAGAGGTGGGTATGGGACAACATGTGGAAGCGAATCGACGAGGCTTATCTGACCCTCGTAGGTGCACCGGCAACGTTCGAGGTGAGTAGGGTCTACTCCGGCTACGCGTACGTTGATAACTATGAGAACATCGGTGGAACCGTCACCGACTTCGAGAACGCTCAGGCCGATGACGGAAACTATGAGAACATATACGAGAACACCGACAATGTGTTCGACGTCTACCACTACATAACCGAAGTTCCGCGGGATCACTCCTACGAGATCCAGATAGAGTATCACATAGAGGGCACTAACGAAGAGGTAGAGCTCTACCTGTGGGATTTCGACGCTGGACAGTGGGTTTACATCGAGAACCTATCGTACTCGGGCGACGATACGGTGTACACTCTCACGCTCACGGATGACAACTACAACTTCAGAGCTCTGATCAACGATAATCAAGCGGAAAACGTCCATCTCCGCTTCAGGCAGGCGGATTCGACCGTCGGTCGAACGAGTTTGATGATCGACTACGTGAGGATATTCCATTCAACCACGATGGGAGCTGACCACCCAATGGTGGTGGCTTTGGATAGGGGAGACTTCTGGGCGAAGGAAGGGTACTGGACCTTCCCCGGGATAACTCACTACCTGAGCATCGAGGAAGCGGCGTACTGAGCATTTTTTCTTTTCTTCAACTTTCCACCCGTTAACCCGTGTTGGTTTCGTTTGTGGTTAAGGTAATCGTGGGTTCTCTGGGTTCAGTGGGTGTGGTAAAAAAAGTTTTGGTGGGGTCAACTAAATTTTTAATCAAAATTAATTATCGGATTTGATTTTTAATAGAGATTTTCAGACTTTGATAATTATACAAGATGATAATTGGATAAAAACCAATTTAAACGGATTTTCATGCTCAGATTTAATTCTAACGCATGATAATCTGATAGAAACCGTTTTTAAGTTTCATAATAACCCAATATTCGGAAGGTGCGGAAAAATGGGTGGAAAATCGATTTTCAACCTTGATAATCGGAGATTTAGGCTGATAAAAAAATCTTACAGGAAGCACCTGATCTTCATTTTCACCCTGATTTTGTTGGGCGGGATCTTCGGCTTGGCATACGCTGCGACCTATGGGGTAGCCACCGTCACACCTATCGACTCTGCGCCCGGGATAGGTGACGTCATAGATCTCACGACCGAAAACTCGGCCGTTGGACCGTATGATAACGCTCCTTCCTTCCCTGAAAATGTGATAGGAGGGACTGGTGGGAGGATAGGTGCCGGGAACCTCTTCTACATCAGACCTCATGCGGCGTTGAGAACGGGGGTGTGGATCCAAGTTGAAATGGTTAACCGTAAGGATCTAAACGAGTACTATACATCCTTCACCGAGAACATCGCAGTTTACAAGTTCATAGGTACAGATGCCGATAACGTCGAACAACTTCAGAACAACGATAACTGGCAACGCATCGCAGGGGAGAACGTTATGTTGACCCTGGTGGGCGGTCCTGCGACTTTCATAATCTCTTACGACAACGTGAGCCACGATCACCCACTAGTCATCGCGTTGGACAGCGGTGATTACTACGCCAAAGAGGGATACACTAGCTATCCGGGCGTGGTCAACTACTGTAACATCGAGGAAGCCGCGAACCTCTGAGGGGATAGGCGGAGCCTCTGAAACCGACCTCTCTCCCTAACTTTTGATTCACCCTCGGATCTTTTACTCTCCAAGCCAGTCGGTCAGCGCTTTGAGTTCATCAAAGTTGAAATTTTTCTAAGAAATCTCTTAAATCGGAAAGGCGGAGTTTTCTTTGGTAAAGGTGTCTGCTGCGTTTCTCCCCTACAGACTCAAGCTACCCGAACGGATGGGGGGGATAGCCGAGAGTCTCTTAGCTTTGGGGAAAAAGGATCGAACACTCCCCCCAGGAACCTTTAAGTTCAGGTTCGATGAGGCAGAAGGGAAACTTCACCTTTGGTTGAGGTTTCCAAAGGAGGGAAGACCCCCTTCGGAGTGGAAGTGGGTTCATTTCTCCGTTGTCCCGAGTGCTCGGGTTGAGGATATCCTGAGGGGTGGAGGTTCTCTCCGAGATCCTCGCTTTTATGTGAGAAGGGGGAGTGATGGACGACCACGGTATTTCTTGGAGTTCAAACTTCCAAAGCCCTCAGTTCCGAAAATCGAGGGTGAGGTTGTCCCTCCCCTCAGGGTCGAGCCGCCCGTGAGGAAGAGGTTCGAAGGGTGGAGTCTTGCCTCCAAGCTAGCTGTTGGGTTGTTGATTCTGGTATTCGCTTCACTCCTGATCTACAACGTGGAGGGGATCCCCTTTATGGTGGTTGGGTCGAGCAGTATGGAGCCAACGCTTGAGAGGGGGGATGTGGTGTACCTGGAGGGAGTAAGTCCAAGTGATATCAAACCGGGGGACGTCGTGGCCTTCAAGGTATCCGAGGAGTTCCAGCGGAGGTACAATTATCCTGCCCAGCTGATCCACCGAGTGGAGAAGGTGGAGGATCAGTATCTCATCACGAAAGGTGATGCCACCGGGCCAGACCCGTTCAAAACAAGCGTGGGGGAGGTAATAGGGAGGTACAGCGGATTCAAAATTCCAAAACTCGGCCACGTGTTTCTCTTCCTCCAGACCGCATACGGGAGGACTTATGCTATTATAGTAATTTCCTCCCTCCTCCTGTACGCCACCATTCCTCCTTGGATGGAGCGGAGGAAGGAGCTGGAGGAGAGGGTAATAATGGCCCTCCGGAGCACAGCGGACACCCAGGGTGCGCTCGTTTCCTTCTCAAGTGCCATGAGGGAATATGCGATGCACCTTAAATCCCACACGGCGGCGATAAGGGGTTTGGCCAAGACCGCCCAGCACTTGGACATGGTCACCACCGAGCTTGAGAAAACGGTGAGGGAGCTTAAAAAGAAAGAATAAGAAAATTATCATTTTTGATAAAAAAAGAGATAAATTAACTGTTTTTTGTCTAAAGTCTGATTATCAGATTCTAAAATTGAATAGGAGCTTTTTTAAGCCTCATTTTAGTTAAATAAGGATGGAATGAGAAAGATGAAATTGGCCAGCAGGTTTGCCGGAGAGAGGCGGGGTATCGTCGGGATAGGTACGCTGATCATATTCATAGCCCTCATCCTCGTAGCAGCTGTGGCCGCAGGGGTCATCATCCGGACGAGCGGTCAGCTCAGGGAGCAGGCGAGGGCCACGGGAAGG
>JAPDJF010000035.1 GCA_029259185.1 Hadesarchaea archaeon | reverse complement strand
CGTGGGGTTCAGCCTGACCAAGAGCGTCTGCTTCACGGTAGGGATTATTTCCTTCAATACATAAAAAGTTTTCACCAATTCCTCCCCGCCCTCTCGGACGGGGCCTCCTTGGTGGTGGTAAGGTGAAGGAAGACCACAAACGACTTAGCTCCCCCCCTTCCTTTCCACCATGATACGCCACTTCAGGGGGAGCTTGCTAGCCGCCCGTCTCATGGATTCCTTGGCCACCTCTAGAAATTCTTCCGGAACCCTCACGGTTATCACCTTCTGCTCCCTGCTCACCCTGGCGGCCGTTCCCAAAGGTCTGCCAAATGCTAAACGCATACCCTCTGACACCCTGTCGGCGCCGGCACCTATCGCCATAGGGTTCTCACGTAAGATGTGGTGAGGGTACACCCTGAGCTTGAGATGGTAGTTGCTCCTCCCTACTCTCGTCTCGAGTAAACGGTTGGCCGCCATCCGCGCGGCTTCGAGCGCGTTGTGCCTGATCTGCCCCTGCTGGAGGGCCACGAGAGAGATCTCAAGGGGAAAATCACCTCTGGGGTTTCCCATGTCGAAGAACGTCACTCGAGACCCCGGTACGCCCTCAACGAAATCCCTACGCGTGTATGCCGGACCGCTGAAATGCCTATAAGCACGTCCTGGTCTTAAAGGCATGGAACTCCCTTAATACTCGCTCTGTAACCTTAAACGATTTTCTGGAACTTCCTCATCCTTTCCTCTGCTTCAACCTACGCATCTTTCGGCGCATCCGCTTACGCACCCATTTCCAGCGCATGCGCCCCTTTTTCTTCCACTTCCGTGGCCTCTTTCCCATATCGGCTCCCTCTTCCTCTGATCGAACGAAATAAAAACCCTCCCCCCTGAACAGGCGTCAGAACTCCATACGCCCCAATACTCTCTGCACTTTCGATCTCGCGGATTTCCTCTTGTGACCGAGAGATTTCAAGAATTTGTCCATCAGCTCTATGACCCTCTGCTTGCACTCTCCACATATCACTTCTCCGGATTCGCATTTCCTCCGGAACTCAAGCAAATCATCGTCATCGGTCAGCAGGTGGTAGACACAGAGTTCATAGACGACGCATTCATCCGGCCTCCCCCCCACTTCCCTTTGCTCCCTCGCGGTAGGTCTCCCACCCGTGAAAGCGTTTTTGATCTTCTCCGCCACCACAGAGGGACTATCGGTTAAGAATATGGCAGACTTTGGGTTACTGCTCGACATCTTCTTTCCATCCAAGCTACGCATCAGACGATGATAGGTGGAAGATGGTGGCAAAAAACCATACTCACCGTGAAACTTAGCCGCCACATCTCTCGCCAACCGGAGGTGGGGATCCTGATCGATCCCCACGGGTACAACAGTTGGACGTGGACCCCCAAATGTCTCAAGTTGGGGATGGAGGATATCCGCCACGTCGATCATCGGATAGTAGAGATGGGACAAACGGGTCTCACCCGAGAACCCATAAATGGCCCGCACTTCGCTGAAATTGACCTTCCTCGCAAGACTGTAAGCCAGCGCTTGAACGACAGGACTCTTGGACTGGAAGTAAACATTGCACTTCTCCAAATCCAATCCAAGTGCTTCGTAGTTCGCTAAATACTCCTCGATCGCAATTTTTCTCGATTTCTCGTATGGCACGCCCCTAGCGGAAAAAGCCTCCATATCGGCCACACAGAGGAATATCTCCGCCCCTGTTCGCTGGTACCATATCAATTGGTCTATCACGAGTTTATGGCCCATGTGCATACCCCCACTGGGCATCAGCCCCGTCATCACCGCATAGGGTTGATTCTCTAGTATCCGGTCTAGGACCCTCTCGAAGTCCCTGTGTCCGAAGATCACCCGCCGCCGCATCAAGTGATGTGGTTTTGGGATCCGCGGTAGAACGTCTTCGAAAGGCCGAATCCCGAATTCTCTCATCAACTTAGCGTAATCTGGAGGGATGGAAGTCCCCCAAGGATCGACCCAAGGCATCACGGCTTTTCCCTCCTGAGGGAGTAATAAGTCACATCTCCCTCATCGTCAACTACGGCAAAAAACATCGTCTTCCTGACCGAATGGGCTAACCTCACAGCCCTGGCGAGTTCGGAAGGGGTGAACTTCGTCCCTTCCGGTATCGCGTGAACGAGGTATCTTGAGTGGACCTCCCCTGGCTTTTCTCCTCTCCCATAGACCCTGAAGTGAGCACCAAACTTGAGTCCGGTTTTTACCACGTATCCCCTCGATCTAAGGTCTGAGTACACCCTGTACTTCAGCATGAGATCTGGATCGGACTTCGAGAACCTCGCCCACAACTTCTCGAAGGAAATCGGTCTCTCCGACTTTCCCTCCACCACCTCCAACTTTCCGTTCTCCACCAAGTAAAGAACTTCAACTGGAGCGAGCTGAAGTTTTCCCCCACTCAATGGCTTTCCGAAAACTCCTCGCTGATACAGCTGGTTGGCTTGACCCTCTTCCCAGACCACCGCCTTATCCTTGTAGAGCCGGGCTTTCGCTAAAGCCTCCATCTTCTTCCTTATGGGAACTGAACTCGGGGGCTTTAAAAAGGTGTTTTCTCGCTGATCGCTTTACACAAAAATACCGGAAAACTTAAAATGGTTCCGACGGACCACGTTCGATGTTGGCCTCCAAGACGATAAGGGCTGAACTCTACGGCCTCACCCGGTTCAAGCGCAAGCTTCTGGAGGACCTCCAAGCGTGGGATCGCGCCCAGGCCCTTGAGAGGCCGGACTCTGAGAGAGCAAACGAGGCTGCCTCCTACTACTGCCGTGCTTTAGCTTGGAAGGCCGGGGACAGGCGGAAGGCTCCCATCCTCATCGATAAGGACTCATTCAAGCTCACCGAAACCGGAAACAGGTTCGCCAGGTTTTTCGTATCCGTTTCAACCTTGTATGCGCATCTGGTGCCCGCTGCGGATGTGGCGCTCCCACGAGGAGCTTCTCTCCTCGGGTAGGGTTGAGCTCTCCGACTCACAGCTCGTCCACCGCAACGGGAGGTTCTTCCTCCACCTCACGGTCAAGCGTAGGGTCAAGCCGATGCATCCCTCCGGCGTCCCCGCAGTGGACTTGGGGGAGCGCTTTCTCGCGGCGTCTGTGGCGCTGCAGAAGGAGGCCAACATCACCTCCCCCAAGCTCTACGGGAAGGAAGCAAGGGGGATAAGGCGTCATTACGTGGCTCCGAAAGCGGCTTGGAGAAAAGAAATTGCTGAAAGTGATCGATCGGGTAGGCGGGAAGGAGCCGGCGAATAGACGACCTGTGCCACAAGATCTCGAAGGCTATCGTCAGCGAAGCTAAGGAGCGAAACTCGATCATCGTGATAGGGGACCTGAAGGGAATCCACAAGCGGGCAAAGGGAAGCTCAAGCGCATCTTGCACTCGATGCCCCACCACCGGCTGTCGAGGTACATCGAGTACAAGGCTCGGAAGGGGTCCGCGTGGCGTGCGCCGGCGAGGCGTACACCAGCCGAACGTGCCACCGCTGTGGAAACGAAGGACGAAGGGTCTCTCAAGGCTTCTTCAAATGCTCGTCGTGTGGGCTGGAGTACAACGCCGACCTCAACGGAGCCGTAAACATAGGAAAGAGGTTCCTAGGCCACTGCCCCAGGGACGGAAGCGTGGGGCTTTCGGCCCTTAGGGGACTCCGAGCCCCCAAGCACGAAAATTGGCCTCAGGGGCTAATTGCGCAAAGCCCTCGCTGATCACTCCATAAACTCTTCAGCCTTCGGGGGCTCCGGGCTCATGCCCTTCCTCTTCCTTGTATTCGAGATCACTTGGCTCTGGAGTTCAGGGGGCAAACGCTCAAAACGTTCGAACTCGGTGGCCCAGATCGCTCTCCCCTCCGTCTCCGAACGCATTTCTGCCGCAAGACCGAAGGAGTTCGCCACCGGAAGCAGGGCCCGGATGACCGTAGTAGCCTCCCCCTCCGGCTCCATGGCCACGATCCTCCCTCTCCTCCCTTGGATCACCTTTATTGCCCCACCCATAAACTCCGTTGGGACATGCACCTCCAACTTAAATAGAGGTTCGAGGATCACGGGATTCGCTAGGAGCACGCACGCTTGGATTGGACGTCTAACCGCGGGTATGATCTGTGCTGGGCCACGATGGACGGAATCCTCGTGAAGAACCGCATCGTTGATCAATACTTTGACTCCCCTCATCGGCTCCCTCATTACGGGACCCTCGTTGGCCACCTGGCTGAAGGCCTCCACGATATAGTCCTCCACCTCCCGCATGTACTGCACACCCTTAGTCATGTCTACTAAGATGTTCCCCCCAACCACCGCCATCACATTCTTGGCAGCATCCGCGCTCCAGCCGAGATCCCTCAAGATTCGTGCGCGCTCCTTGTTGTCCTGCTTGGTCTTAACCACTTTCTCGTCGATAGCCTTCAGAACCTCTTGCTCTAGGGGCTCCACACTTATCTGGAATCGATTGTGCCTGTTCGGGGACTTACCCTCGACGGGTCCAGCCTTCCCCACAATCGTCTCTCTGTAGACCACCAATGGCTCCGAGGTTTTGATCTCCAGCCCAGCCTCCTTGAGTTTGTACTCCACTATCTCCAAGTGGACCTCTCCCATCCCGGAGACCAAGTATTCACCCGTCTCCTCGTTTATTTTGACCCTCACATTGGGATCTTCTCTCGCTATTTTACTGAGGAAGTTCACGAGCTTGGGTAAGTCTTGGAAGTTCTTCGGTTCCACGGCCACGGTGACGACGGGTTCACTTATGTACCTGAGTTCTTCGAATCCTTCCCCCTCGACCCCGGCTTCCACGAGTGTCTCCCCCACGTAAGCCTCCTTCATCCCTATTATCGCCGCGATATTCCCTGCGGGAACCTTTTCAACTATCTCTCTCTTTGGTCCTATGTAGATCCCAACTTGCTGAACTCTGGCCTCCTGCTTCGACCCAACCAATCTCACCGGCTTCCCTTTCTCCAGCGTTCCTGAGAAAACCCTCCCCGTAGATATAACCCCAGCTTGCTCGTCCACTATTATATCGGTGATGACCATGCACACCTTTCCTTTCGGATCGCATGAGAGCATCGCTTTTCCTAATTCACTTTCCAAATCGCCCTTCCAGAGGATCGGGATACGGAGTCGCTGGGCTTCCCTAGGATCTGGAAGGTGGCGGATTACCATATCCAAAACCACCTCGTAGAGCGGGGTTCGCTTGGCGAGTTCTTCTCTTCCCCCCTCCCGTGAAGCCCCTAAGATATCCTTGAAGGTGATACCTTTCTTCCGCATCTGAGATGTGGACAGGGCCCACTTCTCCTTAGCCGAACCGAAAGCCACCGATCCTTCCTCAACCTTAACCTGCCACCCCTCCGCAAGTTCGGGAGGGGCGTATTTCCTCACTATTTCGTTGAACTGAGAGATAAGTTTCGCCAACCTAGCCTGCATGGCTTCGGGAGGGAGTTTAAGTTCATCTATGAGCCTGTCGACCTTGTTAATGAAAAGCACGGGCTTCGTGCGCTCTTGGAGTGCTTGGCGGACGACTGTTTCCGTTTGAGGCATCACCCCCTCAACGGCATCCATCACCACCACCACACCATCGATAGCACGCAAAGCCCTCGTCACGTCTCCCGTGAAATCCACGTGTCCAGGAGTGTCGAGGAGGTTGATCAAGTATTCCTCCCCCCCGAGTGTGTGAACCAAACTCACAGCCGAAGTTTGGACGGTGATCCCTCTCTGCTGTTCAATATCCAGAAAATCTGTGAAGAGCTGCTCTCCCGCGAGTTCAAAGCTTATTATGCCTGAAGCTGCCACCAGCGAATCCGTCAAGGTCGTCTTGCCGTGATCGACATGGGCCACTATCCCGATGTTCCTTACGTGGGAGGGCTTCCACATTAACTTCTCTATGTCCGATACGTGTTTGTATCGATGCATTCGAAATCCCTTTTTTGTAGAAAACTCTAAAGCTACACGGGGATAAATAGCTTATCCGACTCTATTTCTCCTTCCTCGCTGGGCTGAGGGAATTTATTCGGTAGCTCCCCCACCCCTTGGCCGATCCCGAGCGTGTTTCCTATTCCAGCCACCACCACACAGTCACCAGGGTTCGTCCTTTCCCTTATAGCCTTCTTAACCCGCTCTAGTGCGATATCAGCTGCCCTTGCCAATCGGGTATTCATTTGGGTAATAGCCTCTCTGAAAGATTCTTTCACGATGATCGCATCCAAGGGAATCTTGTGCTTCACCGCCACTTGCTCGATCTTGTATTTCTCGGTGGGTGGGCCACCTATCGCCGCTCCCACACCCTCGATCACGTGCCCACTACGTTCTCCCTCCAATTTCAAGGCCGCATCGATCATTATGATCCTGTCGATGCGCCTCTTCTTGGCCAACATGTTTATCAGTTCCCCGGGTTTTCCGACCCTCCCACCCGGACCCTTGGCCTTCACGATCAGTAATTTACGTTTTTCGAACTCCGTCTCGGCTAACACCGTGTCCTTCACCAGCTCCCTCGGTTTACTTCCCCCCATCAGCTTAGCAGCCACGAGAGACCCCACACCGTCACCTATCGGTTGGTTCTGAGAAAACGTTCTCGTCGCATCCCGGTACGCTTTGGCGTATTCCCTGAATATCGGCATGTACATCTGGATAGCCATGATGAGCTGGTAACTCTTCGTCTTCTCGGCTAGGAGGGTAAAGTGTCTCACCACCCTGTAGAGGAAGTTACTGGCGATCGCTCCCTCTATCACCATCTCCAATGTGGCTGCTGTCTCAGGGTCTGCCTTAGGCGCGAAAGTCGCCACAGCATCTTCGAATCTCTTCTTCCGCACGTCCAAAATGTGATCGAGTCTGCCCAACACCCCAACCGGATCATCGGAGACCGGCCCAATCGCGAAGAATTCCAGGAAGTTGTTGAGTTCTTCCTCTATATCCCGCTTGGTGCGACCATGTTTTAGGAGTGAACTCAGTGCTATCCTGCGGGTCTCTCTCGCCCAATTCTCTAGCTCCCGGAGTGACTTGCGCACTCTACCGACTATCAAGTTCGACTGGAGTGAAAGGAGCTGAGGGGTGAAGTAGCTCCACAGGATGCCGAAGATGAAAAATATCAATAGCCACACAAGCAAGCTTTCGATGCCCAGATCCCAAGCCATACCATCTCTCCAATTCTCTTTTCCTCAATTCAATAAAACCTTAATTCACCGCCTAGTGAATCGGTTTATTTTCTCTTGAGAAGAAGAATATGACCATGCGGATATCCAAGGTGCGGAAAAGGGACGGAAAGATAGTAAAATTCGACCTGAGGAGGATCACGAACGCCATCCACAAAGCCATGGTGGCAGTGGGGGAGGGAGATGAAAAGCTCGCTAAGAAAATCTCGCACGAAGTTTTCCAAACCCTCGAAAAGGAATTCGTTGAGAGAATACCTTCCGTTGAGGACATCCAAGATATCGTCATAAAAACTCTTCAGAAGCGGGGCTACGAGGAGATCGCCAAAGAATACTTGGAATACAGAGAAAAGAAGGCTGAAATACGAGAACTGAGGAAGGAACTGGGAATCGAGGAACCGAAGCTTTCCGTTAACGCCTTAACAGTCTTGCGAAAGAGATACCTCCTCAGAAACGAGAGGAATGAAATCGTCGAAACCCCTGCCCAAATGCTGAGGAGGGTCGCGAGAACCGTATCGAAAGTCGATGAAAATCCCACGAGAGCGGAGCGAGATTTCTACGGAGTCATGAGCAGGCTTGAATTCCTCCCAAATTCTCCAACCCTCTTCAATGCAGGGGCCCCACTCGGACAACTCTCCGCCTGCTTCGTGTTGCCAGTGGAGGACTCGTTGGAAAGCATATTTGAGGCCGTGAAGAATATGGCCCTCATCGAAAAAACTGGAGGGGGGGTCGGCTTCGATTTCTCTAAACTCAGACCTCGGGGAGATACCGTGAAGTCAACCAAGGGTGTGGCCTCGGGTCCCGTTTCATTCATGCGTGTGTTCGATATCGCTACGGAGATAATAAAAGCAGGGGGGAAACGGAGGGGAGCGATGATGGGGATCTTAAGAGTAGACCATCCAGACATCGAGGAGTTCATAACAGCGAAATCGAGGAAAGGGGTACTGAGCAACTTCAACATCTCCGTGGCTATAACCGACGATTTCATGGAGAAGCTCAAGAGGGACGAAGAATACAGGCTCATCAACCCCAGAACTGGGAAGCCCGTGCGAGAAGTTGCGGCGAAAAAGATCTGGGAACTCATCGTGGAGAATGCCTGGAGAAGCGGAGACCCTGGAATAATATTCATAGACGAGATCAACCGCCATAACCCAACCCCCGGGGTGGGCAGGATAGAGGCGACCAATCCCTGCGGTGAGCAGCCGCTCCTCCCTCACGAGTCATGCAATCTGGGAAGCATCAACCTCTCGAAGATGGTAAGGGGGGAGGAGGTGGACTGGGAAAAACTCCATCGGGTTGTGGAGATCTCAGTTCGCTTTCTAGACAACGTCATAGAAGTTAACAAGTTCCCTCTACCGGAGATAGAAGAGATGACGAAAGCTAATCGGAAGATCGGGTTGGGTGTGATGGGATTCGCAGATCTGTTGATAAAACTCGGAATTCCCTACGACACGAAAGAGGCTATCTCGATCGCCGAAAAGCTCATGAAGTTCATAACCGAAACTGGCAGAAGGGTCTCGGCCGAACTCGGCGAGAGGAGGGGATCGTTCCCGAACTTCGAGGAGAGCATCTGGAGGGGAAAATACGGCGCGATGAGGAATGCCACCATCACCACCATAGCGCCAACGGGTAGCATAAGCATTATAGCTGGGTGCTCGAGTGGGATAGAGCCGATATTCGCCGTCTCATTCATGAGAAACGTCCTAGAGGGAACCAGGCTGTTCGAGGTGAACCCCGTGTTCGAACACCTCGCTAAGGGCAAGGGTTTTTACAGCATCGGTTTGCTTGAAAAAATAGCCAAAAATCGTGGAAGCGTGCAAGGATTGAAGGATGTTCCGAGAGAGGTGAGAAAAATCTTTCGAACAGCATTCGACATAAAGCCAGAGTGGCATGTACGGATGCAGGCAGCATTCCAGAAACATGTAGACAACAGTGTGAGCAAAACGGTCAACCTCCCTGAAAACTCAAGGAAAAGAGAAGTGTGGAAAGTTTTCGAGTTAGCGTACAAGTTGAAGTGTAAGGGTGTGACGGTGTATCGGTACGGAAGCAAAGAACAACAGGTACTCTACGTAAGCAGGCCCAAGCACCTCGTGGCCGGTCCCGAATACTCGGGTGGGTGTCCCACCCCCACATGTGCGTTTTGATATGGGGCACGTGTACATCTATACCGGAACCGGAGCTGGGAAGACATCAAGTGCTCTAGGACTCGCTCTCAGATCCATCGGGCACGGACACAAAGTAGTAATAATCCAGTTTCTCAAATGGTGGAAAAAAACTGGGGAGTATAAAATAAAGAAGAAGTTAGGTCCCCAATACGAGATCTACCAGTTCGGAAGAAGGGGATGGAAAGGATTCGAAAATCTCGACGAGAGGGACAAGAGGCTGTGTAAGAAGGCCATCGAATTCGCTAAAAAGATCGCGGAGGAAAAAAAGCCTCATCTCCTCATCCTAGACGAGGTGAACCTAGCCATTCACTGCAAGCTTATAAGGGTGGAAGATGTCTTGGAACTCATCGAAAGGTTACCGGAGAAAACTAACGTGATCCTCACGGGAAGGTTCGCGAAGAAGAGACTGATCGAGAGAGCAGATTTCGTCAGCATGATTCTCCCGGTGAAAAGCCCCAAAGAGGCTGTCACCACCGAGGGAATCCAGTACTAGTTCATCAGCCTGCAGAATTTGCAAATCCTCGTAGTCGTTGCGTACCCACACCTCTTGCATTTCAAGATCTCCCCCCTATTCTCCATCGAGGATTCTAGAAGGGTGAAAGATTTTGCAAAGTTTCTGAGCACACCGGGTTGGTCCCGCTCCAGTCTGTTAAGCCAAGCCTTGATCCGCTTCGTCGGAGCGTCCGAAACATACGGACACTTCCCCGTATAGAATGGAAGCTCTAAAAGCTCGGAGTACAGCTTGCACTCCTCATCGGTGAGGTAGTACAGGGGTTTGATCTTTCGGCTGAGTTTGAACTCCTCTTTGGCCTCCAAAAACGGGCCCACCCCCCTAAACGCCTGCACGTACACATTAGCTAGGTTGTTGAGAGTTGACGAAACAACGTCGGAGAGCGTATGCCCGGTAGCCAGAAAGTCGAATCGTCCCTCGTAAGAATACGCGTTCATCACGTACCTCTTCACCGTCCCGCAGAGGCTACACGCTTTCCCCTTCCGCTCCTTCAATATCTCGGGGATCGACTTTCCCCACCTTTCCTTGAGGGAAACCACTGTGAGATCCACCCCCAATTCTTCACAAAGCTCGGAGACTTTCTTCAAGCTCCCCCTCGAAAACCTAGGGATACCAAGGTCTAAGAAAAACGCCTCTAATTCGATGCCCCTGAAATGGGTAAGAGCCTCTAAACAAGCGGCAGAGTCCTTCCCCCCTGAGACGGCAACACACACCTTTCCCCCCACCCTAAACTTATCCATGACCTTCCGAACTTGCCCCAAGAAGTATTCCCGGTAATGATCTGAACAATACGCTCTCCCCTTCCATCCTACCTCCGCTACCGCCCATCTAGAACACCTAGAACATTTCATCAAATCTATATTCGGCAGAAGAGCCAAAAATTTGCTTGACGGTATGGAGGTAGTCAACTACCCCTCCCTAAAGGAATGGACTTGCAGGTGATCATGGTGCTCGAAACTCATCGCACTCAGACCCGCACGAGGCCGGTTGACGGCGGCGCGTCCAGAGCGAGCCTGCTCGACTCCTCCGCCCGCTTCGGTCCGGAGCCCTATTCGGGCTTCCGGACATCCGGCCCACATCCGAGCCGCTCCCCGCGGGATTGCCTTTCAGAGATCGCACGCGCATTTTCACCTAAAAATCCTCCGCAGTTCCCCCCCGCCCTTTCGGACGGGGTCTCCTCGCGGTGGTCGAGATGAAGAACAAAACCCTCATCGTGTGCGAAAAGCCTACGGCTGCGTCTAAGATAGCGATCGCTTTAGGTGGAAAGAGGGCTGTGAGACAGGAACTCAATGACGTTCCCTACTATGAGTTGGAACTGGATGGGAGAAAAATGGTGGTGGTTCCGGCCCTCGGACACCTCTTCACGCTTAAAAACGTGAAACCTATGCGTGATTACCCCGTGTACGATGTAGACTGGGTCCCTACGTATTCCGTGGACAAGAAGGCTGCAAAAAGCAGGGTGTTCGTTGAAACTATAAGGGAGTTGGCAAGGGAAAGCGACGACTACATAGTAGCAACGGACTTCGACATCGAGGGGAGCGTTATAGGATGGAGCATCTTGAAGTACCTGTGCGGAGAGGACTCCCTGAAGAAAGCCAAACGCATGAAGTTCTCCACTCTAACAGCTGAAGACATACGCAAAGCGTATGAAGAGATCATGCCCACCCTAGATTTCGAACTCATAGAAGCTGGGATAGCGAGGCATACTCTCGACTGGTATTGGGGGGTGAACGTGAGCAAGGCTCTGAGCTCTTCCGTACAAGCAGCGAGCGAGAGGTTCGCGAAACTCTCCGCTGGACGTGTGCAGACCCCCACCCTCAAGATCTTGACGGAGAGAGAACTCGAGATCAAGCGTTTCAAGCCAAAGCCGTTCTGGGTCTTGAATCTTCTCTTAGACGTGGAGGGAAAGGAGATCTTGGCAGAACACGCAAAGCAGCGCTTCTTCGACGAAGGGGAAGCGAAGAGGGCAAAGGCTGCATGCGAAAGTGAGATTGCGGAAATCAGGGAGATCCAAATCCGCCAGTACAGACGCCCGCCACCCGTCCCGTTTGACTTAGGAGGTCTGCAATCGGAAGCATACCGATGCTTTGGGTACACTCCCATGCGTACCCAGCAAATAGCCCAAGCCCTTTACCAAGCGGCCCTGATAAGCTACCCTCGGACCAGTTCACAGAAGCTTCCCCCGACCATCGATTACGTGAAGATTCTAAAACAACTCGGGGAAATCTCAAAGTCGTATAGGGAGATATCCAACGAAATCCTCTCCACACGAGAGCCGAAACCTAACGAGGGCAAAAAGACCGACCCTGCTCACCCAGCCATATACCCAACGGGAGAAAACCCCGGGAAACTCACCGGACCCCAGCAGAGGCTGTATGACCTCATAGTCCGACGATTCTTCTCGGTGTTTGGTCGCCCAGCTCTGGTGGAGAGTCTTCGTGTCAGGGTCGAGGTTGGGAAGGAACCTTTTTATCTCAGAGGAAGACGGGTGCTGGAAGAAGGATGGCTCGCGTACTACGGACGCTACGGTGCAACCGAAGAAATAATCTTGCCATCTCTTAAGGAGGGTCAAACGCTGAGGGTGAAAGAAGTTCTCTTCGAAAGGAAGGAGACTCAACCTCCACCACGTTACAATCCGGCATCTATCGTGAAAGAGATGGAAGCCCGCAACCTAGGAACCAAAGCCACGAGGGCCCCGATCCTCCAAAACCTTTACGAGAGAGGGTATATCTTCGGAAACCAGATCACCGTTACCGAGCTCGGAATCCACGTGGTCAATACCCTCCAGAAATATTGTCCCGAAATCGTGAGCGAAGAACTGACCGCCGAATTCGAGAGGAAGATGGATGCGATCCAAGTTGGGAAGGTCAAAAAGGAGGAGGTGATCGAAAAAGCGAAGAAAGAACTCAACAAGATCCTATCAAAATTCAAAGCTAATGAGTTGAAAATAGGAAGGGAGTTGAGCGAGGTCTACAGGAAAACGAAGCGACTTCAGAAGATCCTCGGAAAATGCCCGAAGTGCGGAGGAGAACTGAAGATAGTAGTCTCGAGAAGCACCCACAAACGTTTCGCGGGATGTTCGAACTTCGGCAAGGGGTGCAAGAACTCGTATCCGCTTCCCCACTCAGGGATGATCATAACTCTCAACAAAACTTGTGAAGAGTGCGGAACTCCTATGATCCAAGTGAATCGGCCTGGCATGAGACCATACAAGATGTGTCTGGATCCCAAATGTCCGACCAAATCCGAGTGGAGAAAAAAACGGAGATAGCCTCTGTTCCAAATTAATTTTTTATTTCGCGAATTCAAACTTAATGGATGGAAAAATTGGTTCTGTGCGTTAACTCTCAAACCCCACTCATTCGCTTCAAACTCCAGTACTCTGAGCTACTGGAGAAGTATGGAGATTTACCCGATCCCGTCCCTCTCGAGATGCTCGAAGAAGGCGAAGACTACGAACTCACCCCCGGAGGAGTTCCCAAGCTCCTCTTCCCGCTGTTAAAAAAGATGCTCCGCCAGAACATAGCCAAACGGGTGCACTGGGTGTCGCTGAATCCAATCGGGCCAGAGCGGATGACGATCGGGAAGATCTCCATCCACAACATTTCCCTAGGACCTCAGGAACTCTCTGCTTACGCTCACATGAAGGAGAGGATATGGGAGGAAATCCATGATTTGGAAAAACGCCAAGTGGGACCGAAGGAGTTCGAAGCCTACGCGAAATATAACTGGGCATGTGCTACCAAGATGTTTGAGCTAGCACCTATCGACCTCTTTTACATCCACGATTTCCAGCAACTTCAGATAGGAAGCATGATAGGACTAGCGGCGCCCACGGTGTTCAGATGGCACATTCCTCTCCAGTTCGACACCATAGACCCATACATCAGAAATTTCATGATACGATGCCTCGAATCGTTTGACGCGGTGATCGTCAGTTGCAGGAGAGATTTAGAGGGATTGATCAGAGCCGGATATCATGGAAGGGCCTATCAGATATACCCATACATAGACGAGGAGAAGTGGACTGAACCAAAGAGTTCGGATGTGGAAGAATTCTGCTCAAGGTTCGGGATAAAGGAGGGAGACAGGATCATTCTGGTGGTGGGGAGGATGGACAGGGTTAAGAGCCAGGACACGGCAATAAAATCGCTAGCTCCTCTCGTGCACAAGTTCAAAAACCTGAAATTGATGCTCATCGGGGATGGAAGCTTCTCAGGCTCCACCCGGGGAGGGCTGTCCCTCCCAAAGGGTGTGATGTGGAGATACCAACTTGAGAACCTCGTGAGGGAGCTGAAGCTCGAAGATCATGTGATATTCACGGGCTACCTCCACGATAGGCTCCTCAAAGCCGCATACAAACGAGCAGAAGTGGTAGTTCTCCCCTCCGTAAAAGAGGGCTTCGGACTCGTGGTGGGCGAGGCTTGGATCTACAAGAAGCCCGTAGTCGTAAGCAGGGGGGCCGGGGCCTCGGAGATAGTGATAGAGAGGACGAACGGATACACCTTCGAGCCCATGAACGTGGGTGAGTTGACGGAAAAACTGACTTGGTTGTTAGAAAACCCGGAAGCATCCATGAGGATGGGTGAGAGGGGCAGGGAAACCGTGAGGATCCTCTCCCTGAGAGAAGGAATAAAGAAGATCCTTGAAGTCTTCCAAGATGCCATCCAAAAGTTCAAAGAAGGAAAAAGCGACTAGGCTCTCTTCCTCCGCAAATAAACCGTACGGATGGGGAAAGGAATCTCTATTCCCTCCTCCTTGTACCGTTTGTGAAGTTCCTTGACGAACTCATGGGTAACCAAATACTTGTCGACGTATTCCTTGACTCTCAATATCACCGTGAAGTTTATGCTGAAATCGCTGAAGGTGTGGTACCGTATGAAGGGCTCGAAGTCGGGGACGCCCCCGCTCACCTTCTTTAAAACTTTCTTGGCCACATCGATCGTCACGCGTTCCACCTTCTCAAGATCGCTGTCATAGCTGACACCCACCTGAACCAAGCATGCCATCTCGGTCTCGGGGAGATAGTAGTTGGTCACTATCGAGCTCGCGACCTTGGAGTTCGGAATGACTATGATGTTATTCGGAAGTTCGCGTATCTTTATGCTCCGCCAACCTATATCCGCCACATAACCCTCTTGTCCAGTCTCGAGCCTGACGTAATCACCAACCCTTATAGGCCGATCCGCCATTATGTACAACCCTGCAAAGAATTCCGAAAGGGTCCCCTGGAGGGCGAACGCTATCGCTATACCAGCTATCCCCAGTGCAGCTGCAGCTGCGGTCACGTTTACACCCAGCCCATCTAAAATCAAGAGGAGGGTCACGATCGCGATTATGAACCTCACGACTTTCTGAAGGGTCGGCACGACCGACTTCAAGGCGGGGCGCATGGTTCCATAGTGCTTCAGCAATCCGTTGATGGCCTTCACCGCCGATATCGCCACGGCGAGCACCACTAACGTGTGGAAGAGGAGAGGGAGGATGTCCACAAGCACGGAGGGCCGGGAGGGTGCTGTTTCGAAAGCTAACTCAAGACCGAATATCAAGAATATTATGAGCACGGGTGTCCTGATCGCGTTGACAATTATGTCATCTATCTTCGTCTTGCTTTTCCTGATCACCCTAGTCATCCCCAAGTCTAGTACGATCCTCAGGATGAACCCTGCCAGCACGAATCCTACCAACACGAGAATCGTGGGGAGCCACCGCTGGAGCTCCTCGAGAAGCATCTTCGTTAGTCGGGAAGAGTCGATAAATATTTATCCCCCTGAAAACCCCAGCTTTTTGTGGTCTAGGTGGTCTCAGCTCAGGACGTCCAAAAGCTCGTCCAATCGGTGCTCCGAGGATATAAATTCCTCATAGTTTCCAATCGAGAGCCATACATCCACATGTACACTCCGGAAGGGGTGAAGGTAAAAACCCCTGCTGGCGGGCTCACAGCTGCCCTCGATCCATTGATGCAAGCGGTGGGTGGCACGTGGGTTGCGGGGGGAAGCGGGGACGCCGACCGCGAAAACGTGGACGAACACGATAGAGTGAGGGTCCCCCCCCAGAATCCCAAGTACACGCTGAGGAGAGTGTGGATGTCCAAAAACGAGGTAGACAAATTCTACTTCGGTTTCTCCAACCAGACCCTCTGGCCCCTCTGTCACACCGTTTTCGAGAAACCTGTTTTCGATAAATCGTTCTGGAGTGGATACGTCCACTCGAACCGGCTGTTCGCGCAAGCGGTAAGAGAAGAGATAGGGAGCGCTGAAAAAGCTTTCGTGTGGATTCAAGATTACCACCTGACACTCGTTCCGAAAATGGTGAGAAACGGATTCCCTAAGAAGAGAAAGCTCGTACTCGCTCACTTCTGGCACATCCCGTGGCCCACGTGGAATGTTTTCTCTTACCTTCCCTGGGCGAGAGAGATCTTGGAAGGTCTGCTCGCAAACGATCTCATAGGTTTTCACATCCGGAACTACTGCATGAATTTCCTCGCGAGCACCGAGAAGATCTTAGGGGCCAAAGCTGACTACAAGAACTACACCGTTGAATACAACGGCCACATCACACACGTGAAGAATTTTCCGATAAGCATCGACTTCGAAACCATCGACAAGTTAGCCCGGAGACCTGAGGTGAAGAAAGAAATAAAGGTGGTGAGGGCTCCCCAGTACATACCTTATAAGTACATTGGAGTAGGGGTGGACAGGATAGACTACACGAAAGGGATCATCGAACGCTTCCGGGCGATAGACCGGTTTCTCGAGAAGTATCCCCAGTACCAGAACAATTTCGTCTTCGTGGAAGCCGGAGCACCGAGTCGCACCAGGGTTCCCGCATACATGGAGTTGGGTGAGCGGATCCGCCAGCTCGCGGATGAGATAAACTGGAAGTATCTCAGGGGATACTGGAAACCGCTCATCTACATCGAGGGGAAGATGGACTGGAAGAGACTCTTCGCCCTCTACAGAACTGCCGACGTGTGCATAGTGAGTCCGATCCACGATGGGCTCAACTTAGTGGCGAAGGAGTTTGTGGCGGCGAACGTAGACTGCACGGGTGTGCTCGTTTTAAGCAAGTTCGCAGGAGCGACGGAGGAGCTCCGTGATGCCCTCTTCGTTAATCCGTACGACATCGAGGGGTTCGCCGACGCTATAAAAACGGCTCTGGAGATGCCTATGGAGGAGAGAAAGCGAAGGATGAAGAATTTGAGAAGACACGTCGCGGAGAACGATGTTTACAGGTGGCTGGCTGACTTCATAACGGAAGTCGGCTCCATCGTGAAGGGATGAATCACCTCTTTGATCGATGGGCAGAAGTGAGCAGGGGTCTGAGAAACCCACTCCTGCTCTTCGACTACGATGGAACCCTTACTCCCATAGTTTCTAGACCAGAACTCGCCGTCCTTTCAACGGAGATGAAAGAATTGCTGATGCTCGCCTCCAAGCGGTACAGGCTCGGGATAATTAGTGGGAGGAGTCTACACGATGTGAGAAAATTCGTGGGATTACGAGGGATTTACTACGCTGGAAACCATGGATTCGAGGTTCGAGGACCCGGAGTAAATCTCGTCAAATCTGAGGCTCGTGAGGTGAGACCTTTCCTATCCGAGCTTTGTCGAAAATTGCGGAAAGAGCTCGCCCCCATCCGTGGGGTTCTCATCGAGGACAAGGGACTAACGGTAAGTTTGCACTACCGGTTGGTTCCCAGAGAAGATGTGGGGAAGGTGAAGAAAACACTGAGAGAAACCGCTGAACCCTACCTGAGATCTGGTCACCTGAGGATCACCCACGGGAAGAAGGTACTAGAGATAAGACCAAATATCGATTGGGACAAAGGAAAGGCCGTTCTCTGGCTGTGGAGAGTTCTGGACCCCAAGCGGGAGCTAAAACCTGTCTACGTTGGAGATGACCGAACCGACGAAGATGCCTTCATCGCCCTCAAGGAAAAGGGAATAACGATCTTGGTTTCCCGGAGGTGGAAGAACTCCGCGGCCAAATTTTTCGTCCGGAATGTATCAGAGGTGGGAGAGTTCATCAGGAGGCTACTTCAAGCACGCCCACCGACGACCGCGAAATGAGCAAGCATCGCCTCGAGCTGAATTCGCTCGTTGGCTCCCTCCACTATCCTGAAGTCGAACTCTCCGACCTTATCTATAAGTTGTACCTTGGCCTTTTCGGGGATCTTTAGATTCAAAATTTCTTTGTGGACCTGTGCCAACACATCCTCCCCAGAAAGACCCTCCTCGATCATCAGCTGATGGAGTTTTTTCCTAGCTTCCTCGAATTTCCCACCGAGAGCGAGTTCTACCATCTCCCTGATTTCTTTCGGATGGGCTACTGCCGCCACCTCGTAAACCGTGCGCTCGGTCACGTGTTTCCTCAGTGCCGCTGCCGCTTGAAGTAAGTTTATGGCATGGCGCATATCCCCCTCACTGACGTAGATTATTGCCTCCATCCCCTTATCATCCACCGTCAGCCTCTCAGCACGGGCTATGCGGTGGAGCATTTGCTTTATGTCCTTATCAGTAAGCTTTCTGAACCTGAAGATCGCACACCTCGATTGGATGGGCTCTATTATCCTGCTCGAGTAATTGCAGTCCAAAACAAACCTGCACGTTTTGGAATACATTTCCATCATCCTCCGAAGAGCCTGCTGTGCTTCGGAAGTCAATGCATCGGACTCGTCCAGGAGGATTATCTTATATGGAACATCCCCTATGGGTCTCGTGCGTGCATAATCCTTAACCTTCGTGCGGATGGTCTCAATCTTCCGCTCATCGGAAGCGTTCAGCTCCAGCAAGTTCTGGCGCCAGTACTCCTCACCGAACAGTTCCCTAGCCAAACATAACGCCGCGGTGGTCTTTCCCGTTCCAGGGGGCCCTGAGAAGAGGAGGTGAGGGAGCGCCCTACTCCGGACGAAATTTTTAAGCCTAGCCACTATCTCTTCTTGCCCGATTACTTCATCCAGCTTCTTAGGCCTGTATTTCTCCGTCCATATCTCCGTGTCTTCCATACTCCCTTCTACACTCCCGATTCTCACCATTTGAATTTATCCAACGAAGGCTAAGCTCGATTATTTACGGATTTCAACGGATGTGAAAAAGATGTTATTTTAAGAAACCCAGTCAAAAACTAAGGGTGACCTATGATCAAGCCCGCCCAGAAAACGTACGATCCACCGGAGATGGAGAGAAAAATCCAGCAGTGGTGGGAAGAAGCTAGGATCTATGAAAAGGTAAAAGAGAAACGATCCGATCGTCCACCTTGGTATTTCTTGGACGGCCCACCCTACGCCAGTGGTGCCATCCACTTGGGAACTGCGTGGAACAAAATCATCAAGGATGTTGTCCTCCGATACAAGACCATGCGTGGGCTAAACGTGCGGAGACAGCCGGGGTGGGATTGCCATGGACTCCCGATAGAAGTCATGGTAGAGGAAAAGCTGGGAATCAAATCTAAAAAAGACATAGAGCGTGTGATAGGGGTGGAGCGTTTCGTGGAGGAGTGTAAACGGTGGGCGATGAACCACGTTGAACTCATGACAAAGCAGTTTAAGAGACTGGGGATATGGATGGACTGGGAATCTCCCTACATGACCCTCAAAAACGATTACATCGAGTCAGCGTGGTGGACCCTCAAACTGGCATACGAAAAGGGACTCCTCCGGAAAGATCTGCGTGTGATCCACTGGTGCCCAAGATGCGAAACCGCTCTCGCTGAGCATGAAGTTCGTGGGGAGTACTACGATATCCAGGATCCGTCCCTCTTCGCGAAGTTCAAGATCCGTGATCGCTCGAACGAATACCTCTTGATATGGACTACCACCCCTTGGACAATCCCCGCTAACATGGCGGTATGCGTCCACCCCGATTACGACTATGCGAGGGTGAAAGTAGGGGAGGAAGTATACGTGATGGCCAAAGCCCTCGTCTCCCGGGTGATGGGAGAACTCGGGATATCCGATTACGAGATCTTGGAGACGATGGAGGGGAAGGAACTGGAGGGAATCGGGTACGAACACCCCCTGATCGAAGAGGTGCCAAAACAGAAGGAGTTCCTCCGACACCACAGGGTGATATGTGGCAATCACGTCTCGCTCGAGGAAGGGACGGGCTGCGTACATACCGCACCCGGGTTCGGAGAGGAAGACTTCATCGTGGGAGTGGAATACGGACTGCCTGTCTTCAGTCCAGTGGGACCAGATGGCAGGTTCACCGAGGATGCCGGAAAATACTGTGGGCTCTTCGTGAAAGATGCGGATCCTCTGGTGCTGGGGGATTTAAGGAGGAAGAGGGTGTTGCTCAAGCATGCGATTATCACCCACGCTTATCCCCACTGCTGGAGATGCAAAACTCCGCTCATCTTCAGAGCCACCGAGCAGTGGTTCCTTAAGGTATCGGAAATAAAATCCCGCATCTTGGAAGGGAACGAAAAAGTGAGGTGGGTTCCCACGTGGATGAAAGGGAGATACACGAACGGGGTTAAGTCGGTGGGAGACTGGTGCCTCTCCCGGCAACGATACTGGGGGATACCTTTCCCCATATGGACTTGTGGAGGCTGCAGGCACTCCGTGGTTGTGGGAAGCGTTGAAGAACTCAGGAAGCTCACCGGGGAAGCTAAGGAGTTAGACTTACACCGCTCCGATCTGGACAAGCTCAGACCGAAGTGTCCCAAGTGTGGATCCGAAATGCGTAGGATCCCTGAGGTGTTAGACGTGTGGTTCGATTCAAGCATCGCCTCTTGGGCCAGTCTAGGATTCCCCAAGGGCGAAGAACTCTTCAAAAATCTCTGGCCGAGCTCATTCATCACCGAGGGGGAAGACCAAGTGACCAAGTGGTTCTACGCCCAGCAGGTATCCTCGGTAATAGCTTTCGGTGAAGTCCCCTACAAACTCGTCTTGACCCATGGCTTTGCCCTCGACGCTCAAGGGAGGAAAATGTCTAAATCGCTCGGGAACGTGGTCGATCCCATTGAGATGGCGGAGAGGTACGGGGCAGATGTGCTGAGGATGTACATTCTTTCTGCCAATCCCCCTTGGGAAGACTTGAGGTTCAATCTAGTGGGGCTCAGACAGGTCTCTAGGACCCTCAACATCTTGTGGAACGCCTATGTTTTCGCCACTACCTACATGTCCCTCGACTCCTTCGATCCACGGGTGGTGAATCGCAAAGACATCTCCCGTAACTTTCTCCCGGAAGATCGATGGATGCTCTCCAGGGTTAACACCACCATAAAAGAGGTAACGGAAGCCCTAGAGAGGTTAGAACTCCACGTGGCGGCGAGGACCCTGATGAACTTCATCCTAGAGGATCTGAGCAGGTGGTACATCAGATCCATCCGCCAACGAACTTGGATAGAGAAAGAGCATCCGTCGAAGCTCTCAGCCTATGTTGTTCTGTACGAAACGCTCGACGTGCTGATACGCTTGCTCGCCCCATTCATCCCCCACATGTGTGAGGTGATGTATTCCGGATTGATCAAAAGCGCGACCTCTAGGGCCCCAGAAAGCATACACATGCTAGATTGGCCCACTCCGGATGAGAGTCTTATCGATGTGGAGTTGGAGAAGTCCATGGCCCTCGTACGCCTTTTCGGAGAAGCCGTGGCGGAGGCTAGGCAGAAGGCCAAGTTGAAGCTGAGGTGGCCAGTACAAGAAGTCGTGATCAAACTCTCAAACGAAAATGAATTCGACTCCTTGGAAAAACTGAGAGGAATTCTTAAAGAGAGGGCCAACTGTAAGATCCTCAACATCCTCCGGCCCGGGGATCCAGAGCCCGTGGGGGAATACTCGGTAGTCCAGCTCGAGCATGGGAAAGTCATGGTGAGCAAACGCATGACACCAGAATTAAAGGGTGAAGCGATGGCGAGAGAGCTCGTAAGACGTCTCCAAGTGATGAGAAAAGAAAAGGATCTCCAGATGGAGGAGAGGGTAGATGTGATGATAGGTGTGGAGGATGCGGAGTTCATCGACCTGCTGAAACCTCACTTAGAATACATAAAACGTGAAGTCAGGGTCAGGGAACTGAGAGTCTGTCACCTCTTCGAGGTGGAAGCCGGGGGGTACACGAGGGAGTGGGATCTCGACGGAAAACACTTCAAGCTCCGCTTGGACTTGGTGATCTAACTGCCCATTCTCCGCTGTCTTCTCCCGAACTCCGCTAAGCAATGATCGAAATCTTTCCGCGTGAAATCTGGCCAGTATTTGTCCAAAAAGATTATTTCAGCGTAGGCGGATTGATAGGGGAGGAAATTTGAGAGCCTGTGCTCTTTCCCGGTTCTTATCACGAGATCCACAGGCCTCTGAACCCATAGATATCTCTCCAACACGCTCTTCGTGAATCTCGCGGGTTTGCTCTTGACCATACACCTCACACACCTCAGAAGTTCATCTTGGCCACCATAGGCTATCAGAAAATTGAAGAAGTTCTTACTGTAAGACCGAGTCGATCCCACGATCCTGCGTGCCGCATTCACCAAGTGAGAAGGCAGCCTGTATGTTTTGCCTATAACCCTCACCCTCACCTCACGCTCATGGAGGGTTTCATCATTCTCGAGGCGCTTCAAGAGGGAACTCATCAACTTGAAGAGGTGCCTCAGCTCCTCGGGTGATCGTTTCTCGAGATTCTCTAAGGAAAGCGTGTAAACGGTTACCTCAGGAATGTCCTCATCGAGACACCACTTCAAGAAATTCTCCAAAACTCTTACTCCCTCCTCGTGTCCACGCCAGATCTCTAACCCACGCTCTCTCGCCCATCGCCTATTGCCGTCGGGTATCAATCCCAAGTGGAGGGGCCTCACCGTTGTATTCTTCAGGTGTTCAACCGTTTAAATAAGGTGTATCCTAAAAGAAAAACTGAGATGATGAAGTCATCTAGGTTACCCGGCTTTAGAGAGATGGATCCGGAAGCGAGATTAAAGGTGGTGAAGGAGTTCGCCGATCTGAGTGAGGAAGAAGTCGAAATCCTGAAAAACACTGGATCACTCGAACTTGACCTCGCCAACCGGATGATAGAAAACGTGATCGGGGCCACTCATCTCCCCCTCGGTATAGCCACGAACTTCCTTATAAACGGGAAGGACTATCTCATACCCATGGCCATCGAAGAACCGAGTGTAGTCGCAGCGGCCTCGAACGCTGCACGGATGGCTAGGCTCAAGTATGGATTCAAGGCAAGCGCCGATGAACCCATCATGATCGGCCAAATTCAAGTGGTGGGAGCGAAGGATCCAGTTCGGGCGAAGGAAAACATCCTAGAGAACAAAGCAAGAATCCTAGCGGAAGCCAATGAGCGAGACCCGGTGCTGACGAAGCTCGGGGGCGGGGCGAAGGATGTGGAAGCGAGAGTGATCGACACCTCCACTGGAACGATGCTCATTGTCCATTTGCTTGTGGATGTGAGGGACGCGATGGGAGCAAACGCCGTCAACACGATGTGTGAGGCCGTGGCTCCAACGATCGAGAAACTGACGGAGGGAAAAGTCTACCTACGGATAATATCGAACTTAGCCGTCTATCGTATGGCTAGGGCTGAAGCGACCTTTCCAAAGGAGGCTCTGGGCGGAAAAGAGGTAGTTGATGGAATCATCCACGCCTACGCGTTTGCTGCCGCCGATCCCTACCGCTGTGCGACTCACAACAAGGGAATAATGAATGGGATAATAGCAGTTGCACTCGCAACCTCGAACGACACGCGCGCGCTTGAAGCCGGAGCCCATGCCTATGCTGCAGTGAAAGGATATAAACCTCTCACAGTCTGGGAGGTGGATGAGAACGGGGATCTGAGAGGGAGGATAGAACTCCCCATTGCCGTTGGGATCGTGGGAGGAACCGCGGCCATTCACCCCGTGGCCAAAGTATGCAGGAAGATCTTGGGGGTAAAAACGGCCCGTGAGCTGGCAGAGGTCATGGCGGCGGTGGGATTGGCCCAGAACCTAGCAGCGCTCAGAGCACTGGCGGCTGAAGGTATCCAAAGAGGACACATGAAGCTTCACGCTAGGAGCGTGGCCGCAGCAGCGGGGGCAGAGGGAGAACTCATAGACCGCGTCGCTGCACGTATGGTCGAAGAACGCTGTATAAGACTTGACCGAGCTAAGGAGATTTTGGCTGAGCTGAGAGCTGGACACTAGATACCCGACGATTTCTGTTTATAAACTTCTCGAAGTAAGTTAAGAAGAGACCGGTGTGAAGATGAATTTTGACCAGCTGATTCAAGAGATAATGAAACACGCAAAGATAAGCCGAGATGAACTCATGGCTAGGATAAACCAGAAAAGAGAAGAACTCGGGGCTCTGGTAACGCCTGAGGGCCTAGCCATGATAGTTGGCCGAGAGCTGGGGGTGGAACTCAAACAGAAAGAGGTGAAACCGAGAGAGTTGAAGATAGGGGATCTGGTCCCGGGGATGTCGAACGTGGATCTACTCGCACGTGTGATTAGGATATACGAGCCGCGGAGTTTCCCGAGATGGGACGGATCGCTCGGACACGTTGCGGGGATGGTGCTCCAAGATGAGAGTGGAAGCATCAGAGCTGTACTGTGGGACAACAAAGCGTCGCTGGTCGGAAGTGGTGCTGTTCAGAAGGGGGATGCGATACGAATCAAAGGAGCATATGTGCAGGAGAGGGCGAACGGACAAGCTGAACTCCACATAGGGGCCCGAAGTTCGGTAGAAGTCACAAAAGAACCGACCGTCGACTCACGGCTTCCACCTTTAAAGGAGTCCACGGTCAAGATCGCTGAACTCAAACAGGGGCTCAAGGAAGTGGATGTCCTCGGGAGAGTCGTTGCGGTTAGCGAGATAAAGACATTCGATCGCTCGGACGGAACCACAGACAAAGTCGCTTCCCTAGTTTTGATGGACGAAACCGGGAAGATCCGCGTCTCGCTGTGGGGTGAAAAGGCTGAGCTCACCAAGGAGCTGAGGAGGGGTGATGTGATTATGGTAGAGAACGCGTCTGTTAGGGTGGGTCTACACGGAAAACCTGAACTCAATGTGGGGGGTACCTCGCGCGTGCTCGTCTCTCCCGATTCACCTCAAGTGAAGAAGCTCCCCGAAATCGTGGAACGCTTACTGAAGCTTGAAGAACTGGAGACAGACATGCCGTCCATAGATGTAGTGGCTCGAGTCAGACGGAAGTTTCCGGTGCTAGAGTTCAAACGCGACGACGGGAGCAAGGGGAGAGTAGCGAGTTTGGTGCTGGAAGATGAAACATCCCTCGCGAAGGCATCGTTCTGGGACAATGCGAGTGAGGTGGCCGAGAGGGTCGTGGTAGGGGATGTGCTCCTCTTGCGGGGGGCATACACCAAAACTGGTCTGACCGGAAAACCGGAGATCCACGTGGGGAGGTCGACCAAAATCGAGATAAACCCTCCGAACATGGAGGTGGGCAGGCTCAAACCAAGCAAAGTCATGATAGGTGAACTGGAGCCGGGGATGGATGCGCTCGAAGTCTTGGGGAGAGTGATAGAGGTGGGGACCCTGAGAGAATTCACTAAAGAAGGGGAAAAAGGAAAGGTCATTACGCTGAGTATAGGGGACCGAACCGGGGTGATAAGGACCTCTTTGTGGCACGAACATGCGGAAAAAGCAAAGAGTTTGAAAACTGGTGACGTGATCATCCTCCGGAACGCCTATACCACCGTTGGACTTTTCGGGCAAACTGAACTACATGTGGGGAGAGCGGGGGAGATTGAGATAAACCCACCCGTAGACGAGGAGATCCCTCCTGCTGAAGTTCTCTCCATGGTCTCCGCCTCACCTGAAATCAAAACTATCCAAGAAATCGACAAGCCGAACGTTCGGGTGAGGGTGAGGGGTACTATCGTGCGTGTGCTCCGCCGTCGTCCGACCTTCGATGTCTGCCCCATCTGTGGGAGGAGTTTGGGAAGCGTTGACACGAATCTTTTCTGTGAGGAATGCGGCAAGGTGGTATCACCCGAACGCAGGGTAGTGCTAAGCGTGATCCTCGATGACGGAACCGGGAGTATGAGGGCCGTGTTCTTCGGGAAGGTCGCGGAGGAGCTCGCAGGCATGGAATCGAAAAGAATCTTTGAGACCTACCGATCAAACAGTGGAGAGTTTCACCGAAAACTTGGGTTGGAGGGAAGAGAGGTAACGCTAACGGGCGTTACCCGATACGATAAGTACTCCGATCAGCTTGAACTCAGGGTGAGCGCGATGGAGTCACCCGACGCGAGGGAAGAAGCGAACAGGCTTCTGGAAAAAGTTAAAGTGGGAAAAAACAGAAGTACGGGTAGATAGATTTGGTGGAAAACAAGGAAAAAACTCTAGAGAGTCTTCCGGGAGTAGGACCCACGACGGCTGAAAGGCTAAGGGAAGCCGGTTATAGAACTGTCGAATCGATCGCAGTCGCAACTGTGGAGGAGTTGAGAGAAATAGCAGAAATAGGGGAAATCCAAGCGAAGAAGATCATCGAAGCTGCAAAGGAAATGGCAGACATAGGGGTGTTCATCACGGGAGAAGAAATACTCGAACTCAGGAAAGAACTGGGATGGATTACGACTGGGAGCAAGCAACTGGATACCCTCCTCGGTGGGGGGATCCCGACGAGGGCCGTGACGGAGGTTTTCGGGGAATTCGGATCGGGGAAGACCCAACTGGCCCATCAACTCTGTGTTAACGTTCAACTCCCTCCGGATCGAGGGGGGTTGGAGGCCAAAGCCATCTTCATAGACACCGAAAACACGTTTAGACCCGAGAGGATCCAAGACATGGCACGCGGATTGGATCTGGATCCCAGGGAAGTTCTTAAAAACATCTTGATCGCTAGAGCATACAATACGGATCAACAGATCCTGCTAGCGGAGAAGGCGGAGGAGCTGGCGGAGCGAGAAGAGGTTAAACTCCTTATCATCGATTCACTCACCTCCTTATTCAGGGCCGAGTTCGTGGGGAGAGAGACGCTGGCCGCGCGACAGCAGAAACTAGCGCGCCATCTGTTGATCCTTCACCGGATAGCCGAACTCAGGAATCTCGCTATTTTTGTGACAAATCAAGTCCAAGCTAGACCAGACATGTTCTTCGGAGATCCTACTAAACCGATAGGGGGACACGTGTTGGCCCACTCCGTCACCACTAGAGTCTACCTCAGGAAGAGCAAAGGGAACAAACGCATAGCGAGGGTGGTGGACAGCCCAAACCTCCCAGAGAGCGAAGCCCTGTTCTCGGTGGTCGAAGCTGGAGTAAGGGACCCCTGAAGATCCGGGCTCTCGGGGGGGAAGGGGTGAAACTCAAAGCGAGAGTCGAGTGCTCTTACGAAAACCCGGAAACGGCGAGGGCCGTAGCGAGAGCGCTGAAACCCGATAACCTTCAATCGAGGATGGTGAAAGTGAAGACGACCACCTCGGGTGGGACGATTACCACCACGGTGGAGATGGAAGGAAAAATAGAAACCCTGCTCGCAACACTCGACGACCTGCTCGCGTGTACTGAAACCGCTGAGAGTGTGATTGAATAGTGGGGCTTTGCACAAAAATTAGCCCCTGAGGCCAATTTCCGTGCTTGGGGGCTCGGGGTCCCCTAAGGGCCGAAAGCCCTCGGCCCAGGCCCTTGAGAAGGATTACCGGACTCTGAGAGAGCAAACGAGGCTGCCCTCTTACTACTGCCGTGCTTGGCTTGGAAGGCTGGCGATGGGTGGGGGTTTCCTTCAAGCTCGTCGACACGGCTTGGATCGGAGGCCGTAGGGTTCAGCCCTTATCGCTTGGAGGCCAACTCAACCACGACCTTTTGGGGTCCATTTGACTTTTGCGGTATTTTTGTGCAAAGCAGAATAGTGGGAAAAACTTATCACCTGAGGGAGACATGGGATTGAGATGAGATTTCATCTATCCGCAAGAATGAGGTTCGGAGGGGAGCTTGGGAAAGCCGAAGAAACGGTGAAAAACGTGATGGAGGGATCAACACCTCTCTTGACCAAAGGGGCACCGCGAGGGAAAGAAGACGAAGCGGCAAGAGTAGCCGGATGGAGGATGAAGGGAAAGGAGATAGAGATCTCTATTGAGTCGGGGAGATACGTAAGAGCCCACAGCGCGCTTCTCAGGATCGCCAAAGAACTCAAGACGCGATTGGGCGAAAAACACAAGATAGGCCTAAGAGGGATAGAGACTCTAGAATATCGGATCGAACTCCCCATCACACCCACCGAAAGGATAGAATCTGAACTCCGGAAGCTACCTTGTGAAGTCCAAAGGGGCGAGAAGCTCATCGTGACCCTCCGCGACATCAGTGAAGCCGATCTGAGAAAGGGGATGGTGGATAGACTCGTGTCCCATTTGGAGTCGATGGCCCGATCTCTTCCCCCCAAAGCACCCGGATCACTTGTGGTCAAACAGGGGGGTAGGGCGAAGGTGAAGTTTAGGGAAGATCCACTTGAGTTCATGAAGCGAGAAGGATGGGTGCGTGAATTCCCAGGAAGGGGGCAATGGACGTACGCTCCCCCGTACGCCAGGATACTGCGGGCGATCGAGGATTTGATAATCGAGCACATCGCCGTCCCGCTCGGGTTCGAGGAGGGTATGTTTCCAAAGCTCATCCCGCTTGAGGTTATGAGACGAATGCCGGGATACCTAGATGGGATACCTGAGGGGATGTATTACGTCTGCCCTCCACCCAGGAACCCGGAATCGTTCAAGGACTTCAAACAGGAACTTAGACTGAGGAACGAGGTGTCCAGAGACATCTTGAAAGGAGTCGTTGAACCCCCATCCTATGTGCTCGCCCCAGCCCAGTGTGAACCGTTTTATCACATGTTCGAGAGGTCTACGGTGGAAGTCGAGGATCTGCCCATCAAACTCTTCGACCGCAGTGGCTGGACCTATCGATGGGAAGGGGGAGGAGCGGAGGGACTCATCCGCACCCATGAGTTTAGGAGGATCGAGTTCGTATTCATAGGGAAGCCGGAAGATGTAATGCTTATCCGGGACTCGATCAAAGATGAAAGCATTAAACTCCTAGAAGAACTCGAAATGGAATGGCGTCTCACCGTGGCGACTCCTTTCTACCTGCGTGAAGACGAGGAACCTGAGAAGGGCCCGGAAGTGGCCACGTATGACCTAGAGGTGAAACTGCCGTATAAGAACGGATGGCTAGAGATCGCATCCCTGAACGTTCACGGAGAGAAGTTCGTTAAGTCCTTCAAGATAAGAGAGGTTAAAAACAGACAGATATGGACCGGGTGCTGTGGGTTCGGAACCACTCGCTGGGTAGCTGGGTTCCTGGCCCAGCACGGCTTCGATTTTCGCTCTTGGCCTCCACCCGTGAGGGGGCGCGTGAAGTCTTTATCCACAGCTTCCAAACCTAGTGGGTGAAAAGTTGCCTGCTGAGAAACCCAGGTCCACAGCGGCAGGAAAGATGTGGAAGAAGAAAACTTGGTATGACATCCATGCCCCATCAATGTTTGGGGAAACAAAGGTTGGGGAAACACCTGCCTCCGAACCGGCTCAACTCTTGGGAAGAAAAGTGGAAACCTCGCTGGGAGACCTCGTACAGGATGTCTCCAAATCCTACATCAAACTTTTCTTCCAGATAAAGAGGGTCGATGGGACGAAAGCATTTACCGAGTTCGTGGGACATGATTTGGCACAACACTTCATGCGGAGCCAAGTGCGAAGGAGGGCAACCAAAGTAGATCACATCACGACCGTCAGAACGAAGGATGGGACGGAGATCCAAGTCACCTCCGTGGTCATTACCGGCAGACGTGTCTCGAGGGCGAAGGTAAAGGCTATTCGCTCGGAGATCGGTGTTCTGATAGAGGGGCGAGCGAAGGAGCGCACTTTCGACCAATTCGTTCAAGAGGCCGTCCTAGGAAAACTATCAGCGGACATATACAAGCTGGCGAAGAAATACTGCCCCATCAGGAGGGTGGAAGTTCAAAAAACGGAGGTCCTCCACCGACCACCTGGATAAAGCGATGTCCAAGCTCTTCGGTACCTCCGGCATAAGGGGCGTCGTCAACGTCGAGATCGAGCCCAGTCTGGCCCTCAGGGTCGGATTGGGAATAGCAACCCATTTGGGAAATTCGGGAGAAGTCGTCATCGGCAGGGACACACGTGTCTCCGGGGAGATGATCGAATGTGCTGTGATCTCAGGTCTACTCGCTGGTGGATGCGACGTGATCAAGGTCGGAGTCGTTCCGACCCCCGTGCTCGCGTTTGGTACACGAAAGCTGGGCGCCTCCGCCGGAGTGATGATAACCGCCTCCCATAACCCGCCAGAGTACAACGGGATCAAGTGCTGGGATGAGGAGGGCGCCGCTTTCACGCCCGAGAGCGAGGAAGCACTTGAGAAGAAGATCGATGAGGCCAAAGTTGTAGAGTGGAGAAGGATCGGTAAGATCCGAGAAAAGGAGATCGCGCTTCAGTACGAAGAGTGGGCGAAAGATCTCTTCCCATTAGAGAGAGAACACGAAGTAATCATTGACTGCGGAAACGGTGCTGCTTGTTCCGTCACGCCCCACCTACTTCGGGAGATGGGATGTAAAGTCACCTCACTCAATTCTCACCCGGACGGGCTCTTCCCTGGAAGAGGACTAGAACCGACCCCAGAGCATCTTCAGGATCTCGCAAAAATCGTGAGATCTACAGGGGCGGAGGTGGGCCTCGCCCATGACGGCGACGCCGATAGGATAGCTGCTATCGACGACCGTGGGAGATTCGTGCCCCAAGACAAACTCCTCGCCCTCATCTCCACCTATCTTGTGGAAAGGGGGGAGATCATGGTAACGACGGTGGACGCATCGAGGGTTGTGGAGGATTTTATCGAAAAAAAAGGTGGAAAGGTCGTGCGCACGAAGGTGGGAGACGTGAGTGTGGCACAGACTCTGCGTAAAACTGGGGGAAAGTTCGGAGGAGAACCGAGTGGCTCTTGGATATTTCCGAACGCACATCTCGCACCGGACGGTCTCCTCTCGGCCATCATGATCCTACGCATGCTCGATGCCACTGGGAAGAGACTTTCCGAACTCGTCGAGGAGGTACCAGAATACCCGATCCTCAGGAAAAAGATTCCCTGCCCCCAAGAGCGAAAGCCTGAAGTGATGAAAAATTTTCTAACGAGGGTGAAAACCGAACTCCGGAGAGTTTCCGAGATCCAGACGGTGGACGGGGTCAGAACGGTTTTTGATGATGGCAGCTGGGTCCTCGTCAGGCCATCGGGAACCGAGCCATACATTAGGATTACCTCTGAAGCCCATGAGAGGAAGATCGCGGAGGAGAGGATCGACATGGCTTTGAAACTTCTCAAATGACTCTAAATTTATTAGCCGAAGGTTCAACGCTAAATGATGAAAGCTGTAATCCTCGCGGCAGGTCTGGGGACGAGGATGCGTCCCCTGACGTTCACGCGCCCCAAATTCCTCCTCCCGGTGGCGGGAAAACCCGCGCTCGACCGGGTGATATCCCTCCTCCAAGAGAAAGGATTCGAGGAGCTGATGATGGTGGTCGGGTACGGAAGGGAGGAGATCATGAAGAGGTATGGCGATGGATCGGTGATGGGGATCAAAATAGAATACGTCCACCAGCAGGAACTCCTCGGAACAGCGAACGCGATCTCACTCGTGGAAGGATTCGTGGAGGGGAAAGACTTTCTCGTGATCAACGGAGATACCCTAACAGACCCCGAATCGCTGGGATCATTGGTCGAACTCTACGAGAAGAAGAGAGGAGACGAATACTTCGGAGGATGCATAGCGACGATCGAGGTCGACGAACCCAAGCACTACGGAATAGTATCCCTTCAGGGAGATCGCGTAGCGGGAATAGTGGAAAAGCCCTCCGAGGTAAGGAGCAGGATAGCCAACGCGGGGATTTACATCTTCACTCCTGGGATATTCGAGGCCATTAAAAAAACCGAGAAGTCTGAGAGGGGGGAGTACGAAATAACATCTTCCATCCAACTCATGCTCGACGCCGGGAAGCACTTCTACGCCTCACCCCTTAAGTTCTGGGCAGATCTTGGAAGACCTTGGGATCTCCTGACAGCGAACGAACATTTTCTCAAACGACAGAGCGGGGAGATCCACGGGAAGATAGAGGTGGGAGCGTACATCCAGGAAAATGTATACGTAGGGGATGGATCCAGGATCAGGTCAGGCTCCTACATCGAAGGACCCACATACATAGGAGAGAACTGCGACATAGGACCGAACTGCTACATCCGCCCCCACACTTACATAGGAAACCACGTCAGGGTGGGGCATGGGGTGGAAATAAAGAACAGCGTGGTGATGGATCACACCAATATCGCCCACCTCTCTTACGTTGGGGATTCGATCATAGGAAGTTACTGCAACCTAGGCGCCGGTACGACGATAGCGAACCTACGTCTCGACGAGGGGGAGATCGAGATGGAGGTCGGAGGAAACAGGGTGAGCACGAGAAGGAGAAAACTGGGAACCATCATAGCGGATAACGTCAAAACCGGTGTTAACTGCATGATAAACCCGGGGGTGAAGATAGGCCCAAACGCAGCCATAGGCCCTGGAGCGGTTATTTACCAAGATGTCCCTCCGGGGGAGATCGTCCTCTCAAGACCAACCATGGAGCGGAGAGAGTGGAGTTCAAAGGGAATAACGAAAACCCAAGCGGGGACTTCGGAGGAGTGAGGATGAGAGAATTCTCTCCAGAAGAATTCAGAAAAAGGTTCCCTCACCTCGCAAAGGAGCTCGGAGGTGCTGGAACCGTCAGGATTTCGGGCGTGCGAACCGATACCGATGAGGCTGAGGAGGAAGCGAAGAAAGATAGCTACTGTCCGACCATCATAGATTTCATTCGAAGATGCGAAACGGATGACGAAGCATTGGAGATCATAGAGTTCATGAGGCAGAGGAAGGAAATAACCGCGAACTATGCGGAGCGGCTGAAAAAACAGCTGAAGGAGATGGGACTGAGGAGCTTTGGGGAGAAAAAGGAACTAGGGTACTATTTCCGGTTTCTGGGTTCGAGATGATAGAACTCGGCTTGGTCGGGAAGCCAAACACCGGTAAGAGCACTTTCTTCAACGCAGCCACCCTCGCGAACGCCCCTACCGCGGGCTATCCCTTTACCACCATCGATGCAAACGTTGGAATAGCGTACGTCCGGGGACGGTGTCCGTGCAGGGAGTTCGAGGTGAGGTGTAACCCCCAAAACTCGAAGTGTGTGAACGGCACGAGGTACATCCCGGTACGCATGATCGATGTCGCGGGACTCGTGAAAGGTGCTCATTCGGGGAGAGGTCTTGGAAATCGATTTCTAGACAACCTGCGCATGGCTGCAGCTCTGCTCCACGTGGTGGATGCCGCCGGTTCAACCGATGAAGACGGAAAACCATGTCCCCCCGGGACACACGACCCGCTGGAAGACGTCACTTCTTTGGAGAACGAGATAGACTTGTGGCTCAAAGAGATCTTGGCGAGAGGGTGGAAGAAATTCGCCCACTCGGCAAAGCTCCGCCAAACCGCTCTAGAGAAAGAACTCGCCACGCGTCTCAGCGGATTGGGTGTGGGTGAATTTCAAGTAACCCAGGCCATCCGGTCAGCAGGAATCGACCCTTCTAATCCCGAATCATGGGGGGACTCCCAGTTATTAGCGCTGGCGAGGGAGCTTCGGAGGATCTCCAAACCTATGATGATCGTGGCGAACAAAATGGACATAAGCACCGCTGAAAAGAACGTGCAGAGATTGAAGGGAAATGGACGTCTCGTGATACCCACGAGCTCAGAGGCCGAACTCGTGCTCAGGAAAGCCGCTGAAAAGGGGCTGATATCTTATGCTCCTGGAGACTCAAGGTTCGAGATCCTCAAACCCGAATCTCTGACACCTCAGCAAGCGAACGCTCTCAAATCCATAGAGAGGTATTTGGAGAAATGGGGAAGCACCGGTGTTCAAGAGTGCATAGACAAGGCCGTGTATACGCTCCTCAACCTCATAGCCGTTTACCCCGTGGACGACGAAAACAAGCTGACCGATAAGAAAGGAAATGTGTTGCCCGACGCCTTTTTGGTGCCTAAGGGAACCACTGCGAGGGAATTCGCCTACACCATCCACTCGGAACTCGGAGACTCGTTCATCTACGCTATTGATGCCCGCACCAAACGGAGGGTGGGGGAAAACCACGAACTCAAAGATGGGGACGTGATAACCATCGTCTCAGCTAAGGGAAGGTGAGTAACAGTTGCCGATAACTTCACAAATACTAATACAATTGATGGCACTAATGGAAATAAAGGAGGCTGCAAAGTACACGAGATTACACCCCATACCCTACGGAAGTACATCGATCAAGGAGTAATAAAGGGAGTGAGAATCGGAAAACATCGTTACGTGGAGAAGGCGGAGCTGGACAGATTGATGGGAAGCCCGCTTGGGGTGGCCATTTACGCGAGGGTCTCGGCAAAGAAACAGCAGGATGCCGGGAACCTGAACAGGCAGAGAGAAAGGCTGCTGAGCTACTGCGTAACAAACAAGTTGAAAGTTATCGATGTAATCGAAGACGTGGCTTCTGGAGTGAACGAGAACAGGAAGGTGGGGCGTGTCGGCCTGGAGCAGGTTCTTGAACACATGGAAGGCTCGCTTGATATCGTCTCTGGACTTGTAGAGTTGAAACGCTTCTTGGGGCCTGAGCTTGACGTTTGAGATCAGGGCGATCTTTCCAGCCCACTCCAAGTGGAAGGTCGGGAGGCCCCGCTCGCCTTCTGGTTGTAGAACTCGTTCTCCTCCGTGGCTTTCAGAGGATGTCTTCAAAGAGGTAGACGTAGAACCGCCCGCGAGGATAGGAAGTGCACTTGATGGCTCGCCCCTGAAGATGAACCATCCGGACATCCGCTTCCGGTAGTCGATGAGCCTGCTGTTCCGGCGCAAGAGCAGGATGAAGTTGAAGCCAGCACCGTCCAGAACCTCGAGGTTGTGCCGATCGAGAAATCCCTTGTCGAGAATCAGAAAAGCCGATTTATCGCGGATTTCCTCGACGAAAACGCGCAGAGTCTTCACGCTCATCACGGAGCCCGGAACAAGCCTCACGTAGCACGGTTGTCGTTTGAATCTCGAGAACGCGAGGAGCAAGTTTATGCGCGGGAGGAGGAACTTGTCACGCCTTGAAACCAGCTTTGCGAGGTTGAGGTTCTTGGAGTAGCTGAAGATCGCAGACATGTCGTAGACGAGCTTTTCGTCCGTCGTGATGAGCGCGTTGAAGAACTCACGTTGGGAAAGTGCGTCTCGAGCAGCTTGTTCAGTTCACTGTCTTCCAGTTCCTGCCAGACTAGGCGATGTTCCCGAACTCATACACTCCGCCGAGTCTGCGCTTCGTGGTGCGGACTATCTTCCCGTTGATCCACTTTCCGAGGTAGCGGGGAATCTTCCTCCGCCTTTTGAGCTGTTTGTCCCAGACCATCGTGACTCGGTATGCGTAGTAGTTGTTGCCGACCTTCTTTATCTCAATTCCCTTGGTTTTCTTCATTTATTCCAGCTCAACATGTGAATGGCGAGCCAAAGCCTAATAGGTTCAAAATCGAAACCTTGAAATATGGGTGCGGTTTTCAGACCCGAAGACGTGCTGAGGAATAAAAAGCGCTTGCTGAAGGCGGTCAGGGATCTCGCCCCGGGTCAAGTGGAGCAGGTGGAGGAAATACTGAGGCGATGGCGAGAAGGCTCTGAACAGGAACTGGAGAAATTGCTCGGAAGAAAGCGTGCTGCACGCCTCCTGAGCGAGTTGAGGTGATCTTGGAGGTGCAACCTCTGGCGAGGGCGATCGAATACCTCATTTTGGCTGCAGTGTTGGCAGTAATTTATATCTTTTTGCGTCGTCTCAGGCGGGAGTTCAAGTGAGGGCCACCTAGTCACCTGTTGCTCACTTGGTCCCAATAACCTAACATATCTCCACCCGAATACATGGTAGGTCGGTTTTCAAGCTCCCCGCGAAGGAGAGCCCCGGATACCAGGGATTTCCGGTAGCCTCCGTTGCAGCGAACCTGTTGTTTCTTTGCCGAGACCCTCGCGTAAATGGCCACCCCAAGCGGGCTTCCCATCAATCTGTCCAGCTCCGCCTTCTCCACGTAACGATGTTTTCCGATTCTCACTCCCTTTATTACTCCTTGATCGATGTACTTCCGTAGGGTATGGGGTGTAATCTCGTGTACTTTGCAGCCTCCTTTATTTCCATTAGTGCCATCAATTGTATTAGTATTTGTGAAGTTATCGGCAACTGTTACTCGCCTCCTTCTCAAACGGCTGATGGGGATCGGGGTCAACAAGCGGATTAGTGTGAGGGACGCGCTTCTGGAACTCTCCAAGATCTATGCCATTGAGGTTGGAGATCGGATGATCATTTTCGAGATACCAAAGAGGACAAGGACGCTTGCCGAAACGCTCGGACTAGAGCTAGAATTATTCCCTAAAATCGTGCGGAGTTAGGGGTTAAGTTAAATACTCCCACTCCCTTATCTCACGGAAGCCTCTAAAGAGGGCCCGAGGTGTTGGATATGGGGGAGATGACATCCACCACGATCAGGTGGCTACTCGTGCTACTGCTCATCTCCGCGCTACCTCTTGGAGTGAGTGCGCTTACCTCCACGGTAGAAGCCACAGACCTACGGACCGGAGCGACAACTACCTACACGATTACCTTCACACTCGACATCGGTGTTCCGGAAAACGGTTGGCTAGTGGTGATGTTCCCGGAAGGATACGACTTGGGTGCGGTCGACAACGCCCTCGACATCACACAAACAGGTTATTCTGGAATTCCGACTTTCTCCGTGAGCGACTACGAAGAGGATGGATACTCGTATAGAGCTGTGAAAATGAGCCTCGATCCTTCCAATGCGATCGACGCTGGGAGCACGATCACCATAACCATAAGAGATGTTGTCAACCCCTCTACTCCCGGAACGTACATGATCCGGACGGGTGCATGGGGTGAAGGGCTCCTGCTGAACTGGAAATACATCTATGTGAACATAGGAGAAGGTGAAGGTGGAACTTCATCCCTAGGAACCGCGGTGGGGATAATCGCAGCGATCCTGCTCATTGTTCTCGTTTTCTACAAAACTCGGAGAAGACGGTGAGATCCCAACACCACGCATCGCCCTCTTTTCTTTTTTTGGGAGTGAATCCTTCACCACCCTCAGAACCCAATTCAGTCCTCAAAGTCATTAACCCCCGGGAGCTGCCTTACCCGGCCCAAATAGGCACCGTCTAGCAAGTACACCTCGGCTTCGGAAAGCCTTACTGCTCCCGATCTGAAGAGGGGTCCCAAAAGCCCTTCTGGAATAGACCTGTTAACCGGGAATCCCCCGACCAGCTCGCCAAACGCTGGCATCACCAAGAGCTTTGGGGCCTTTCGGACTAGCTTGCGCTGCTTCGTCGGTAACTTCGACACGTCAATCTGACACCTGAGCCACACCGGCTCTATGATCCTCCCCCCCAATCTGAACTCTACCGCCGGATGATTGTGAGCACAAATCAAGAGCTCTGTTTTCCACAGGCTCGGAGCAGGCCAAGTGTGACCATGCATCAATCCCACGCGTTTTTTTCCACCCAACACTATGCCCCGAGCACCATGAACGGTGACGCCAGGAACCACCATCCCCTCTATGTCTCCATCGTGATTCCCCTTCACGATTTCCACCTCAGTCAATTTCGAGAGCTCGCGGAAGAGTGATGGGAGTTCGGTCCACTCTTGCCAAGTGCTTGCAGGCACGTTGTGCTTAACATCTCCTAGGAGAACCAATCGATCGGGTTTTTCTTTCCGGATAAGCTCTTCAAGCCTCCGCTTAACGTTCGGAACCTGACTGGGAAGAGAGACCCCTCTCGTCGAGAGTTCTCCTTCCACCCCCAAGTGCAGATCGGCCACTATCAATACTCGCTCAGAGTCCAACTGAACGGAAAGCGCGGGGTGGTTGATAACCGGGAGGACCTTCATCATATGAACTACCCCCAGCTCTCGCAGGGGGCTTCCTGCCTCAGCGACGGAACATGCCCTGCGACCACAGCCGAAGCCGGAACGCGGGGTAGAGGCCCAATCTCCGCAGGCGTTCGCTCGGGCCGTCCCAG
>JAPDJF010000053.1 GCA_029259185.1 Hadesarchaea archaeon | reverse complement strand
GACCGATCACGACGTGCCTGTAGACTTCATCTTGACACCCGAGCGCATAATCGAAACCAAACGCCGACATCCCAAGCCCTTAGGTATTAGATGGGAGATCCTCCCAGCTGAAGTGATTCGAGGGATACCCATTCTCGGTGAGCTGAGGGAAAAACATGATAGCGGGTGTTGATGAGGCGGGGCGGGGGCCGGTACTTGGACCGATGGTGTTGTGCGGTATCCTCCTGAGGAAAAACGAACTTGAAAAATTGAGTGAATCTGGAGTGAAGGATTCCAAGCTCCTTTCCCCCCAGAGACGGGCATTTCTAGCTAAGATAATCGAGCAGAGGGCTAGCAAGATCGAAATAATAGAACTCTCTCCTTCGACTATAGACAAACTTCGTTTAAACGAAAGGCTCGGTCTTAACGAGGTGGAAGCAAAGAATTTCGCTCGGATCCTTGATGAGTTGAAGCCTGAAATAGCTTATGTGGATTCTCCAGATCCGAACCCTGACTTGTTCAAGAAGAGACTCTCGAAGTATCTCAAGCACAAGCCGAAGTTGGTGGTTGAGAACTTCGCAGATAGGAAATACACGGTGGTGGGTGCGGCTTCGATAATAGCTAAAGTCAGGAGAGATGAGCGCATCGCAGAACTCCAGAGGAAATATGGCCAGTTTGGCTCCGGGTATAGCTCGGATCCCACCACCATCAGCTTCCTGAGGAAGTGGGTGCTTGAACGAGGGCATCTACCTGAATTCGCACGGAAATCTTGGAAGACAGCTAAGCGGATCATAGAGTCGACTGGGCGGGGAACCGTTCGAGCATGAGATCTTCTGGAAGCTATTTCTGAAGTACTACGGGAACTTTTCCCAAGTATTCCGCGGCGGTTAGAACTTCCTTCCCCTCACGTTTTCCGGTTTCCCAGACTTCTCTCGTTCTCTCCCTGAATTTACGCTCACGGGGGAGATGGTGGTCATAGATCATCAGCTTCACAGAGCTCTCCTTGAGGATACGGATGACATTTTCTATCGTGCGACCCAGAGTCGTACGCGTGAGGGTGTATCCGAACATGTACGTCATCGGGCCGTCAAGGATGAGTATTTCGGGGTTCTCCCGGATGATCCAGTCAGCGTAGTCTTCAATGATTGGCCCATCGAGATCCGAGGAATGGATGAACTTCCGTTTTCCACGTTTGATCACGGTGGCGAAAACCCATCCCACCCGAGAGAACTCTATTCCATGGAAGAGGGCTGGGGTAAAGCGTATGTCCGTTCTCCCGAACTTGAACTCTCTATTTTCTGCGAATTTTACTTCTATTTCCCCAAGCCTCATCTCTGGGATCCATTTCTCAGAGTTCCAGCGAGCTACCCTCCCGTTGAACCACCGCAACCCGTTTCGAAAGAGTTCTCTCCTGCGACGGTTGTAATCGCCAAAGTCTTTCTCACGTGCGTGGGGGATGGTGTCGAGGGGATTACTGTAGGTCTTTCGTCTACGCCTATGCAGTATCTCTTCGAATTCAATCCCACCAAAGGTGCGATAGAGGTTGCTGAAAAAACGTTCAGCGCGCCCCCTTTGGGAATCGTTGATGTATTCGTTTGGATTTTTTGTGAGCAGGAGTTTTTTTTCGTAAAGACTGCGGTCGAAGTCTGTGAAGTGGTCATAGTGGTAGTGGGAAATCACAACAACATCTGCGAGTTTGGCCGCTCGCTTGATGGCGGACTTGGCACGTTCGTACCAGTATATCTTCTTGGCTAGAGGGGCCGGAAAGCTCGGTTGCATTACTGCCACCCCTGGGTCGATGAGCACGTTTACGTCCGCCGTTTTGACTAGGGTGCAGGAACTCTTGGCACCTAGTGAGTCGAACCACACCAGTTCGAAATCCAGCCCACCCATCGATAGGGTTAGGAGGCATGTCAAAAATAGCTGAAGTGGACTCGGGCTTTGCACAAAAATTAGCCTCTGAGGCCAATTTCCGTGCTTGGGGGCTCGGGATCCCCTCAAGGGCCGAAAGCCCCACGGCCCAGGCCCTTGAGAGGGATTACCGGACTCTGAAAGAGCAAACGAGGCTGCCTTCTTACTACTGCCGTGCTTGGCTTGGAAGGCTGGCGATGGGCGGGGGTTTCCTTCAAGCTCGTCGACACGACTTGGATCGGAGGCCGTAGGGTTCAGCCCTTATCGCTTGGAGGCCAACCTCAACCACGATCTTTTGGATCCATTTGCTTTTGCGGTATTTTTGTGCAAAGCGTAAAGGTTCGAAAAGTTTTTTTCCCACATGGACAAACGGATAAGGGCTTTGAGCAGGAACTTCAGCGAGGGAGTACTGAAGAGAGCGGAGCGTGTGGGGTCCAGGATAGTCTTTGCTTTTGATCCTTCCGATCGGGGGGATTTGGAGGATGTAAGGGGAATACTCCTGAAGCTCAAAAGTGTAGTGGTTGGGGTCAAGTTCGGCCTTCCAGCATTTCTACTCCATGGATCGGAGGGGTTAAAAAAGCTCATAGATCCACTCAAGGATGAATACTTCTTCGTCTGCGACTTGAAGCTGGCAGATATAGGATACATCAACAGACTCGTGGCTGAAAGGGTTTTTGAGATAGGATTCGATGCATTAATCGTTCACGCATTCGTTGGAATCCGGGAGGGGTTGGAAGGGGTGGTGAAGTTGGCCGAGAAAGAGGATAAGGGGGTGTTAGCGGTCTGTGCAATGTCTCACGCCGGTGCCGAAGAACATCTAAACAAAAACTTCGAGGCACTTATGGACTCATCTTACTCAGCAGGAGTGGATGGATTCATCCTTCCCGGCACATTCCCCCATTTTATATCTTCCGCGCGGAAGAAATATCCAGATTTACTCATCTTCTCTCCAGGTGTCGGTGCTCAAGGTGCACCGTTTGGTTCAGCTTTAAAGGTCGGGGCTGATTTTGAGATAATAGGAAGAGCCATCTCATCCTCTCCCGATCCCTTCCGAAAAGCCCAAGAAATAAAAAAGGTGGTGAGGTGAAAGAGCGCTTGAGAGATCTAATGGGGGAGCTGGCTGAGCGGGGGTGCATCAGAATAGGGAAATACAAGCTTACCTCCAGCCAGTCCAGTCCATACTACATAGACCTAAGGACTATTCCCTCCCACCCCGAACTGTTCGAAAGGGTTTGTGACCAGTATATCCATACCCTCAACGAACATGGGGTGGGATTTGATAGGATAGCAGGAATCCCAACGGCTAGCATTCCCTTAGCTACGCTCTTAGCGTACAAAACCAAAAAACCCTTCCTTTACCTCCGGAAGGGAGAGAGACTTCACGGAACAAGGAGTTCAGTGGAGGGGGAGCTGAATCCCGGAGATGTGGTACTGGTGGTGGACGATGTGGCTACCACGGGAAGAAGCCTGAAGTGGGCTGTAGAGGTTCTACGTGGGCATGGGGCGGAAGTTGCCCACGCTGTGGTTCTAGTGGATCGAGAACAAGGGGCGAGGAAGAATCTTCGAAACGAGGGTGTAGAACTGATCGCAGTCACGACCGCTAAGGAGCTCATAAAAGAGCTTTATCTCAGGGGCAATATTTCAAATGAGGAGTACCGGAAGGTGATGGACTACATCGAGGAGGGAAGAGATGTTTAGGGGAAGAGACGTGCTGTCCATCTTGGATTTCTCGAGGAGCGAGTTAGAGCATGTGTTCAGGGTGGCGGCGAGGATGGAGAAACATCTGAAACGGAACACGCTTGAAGGTAGAATCCTCGCCACAGCGTTCTTTGAACCGAGCACGCGCACGAGGTTGAGTTTTGAGACGGCGATGCACAGGCTTGGGGGATCGGTAATAGGTTTTTCCGGTGAGGGGGCTACGTCTCTCGCTAAAGGAGAGAACTTGGCGGATACGATGAGGATGCTTGATGCATATGCTGACGTGATAGTGCTCAGGCATCCCCTCGAGGGTGCGGCAAAACTCGCAGCGGAAGTGGTGGATGCTCCGGTGATAAATGGGGGGGACGGAAGACAACATCATCCGACCCAGGCCATGGTGGATCTATACACTATTAAGAAAGAGCTAGGAAAGATAGATGGGTTACACGTAGCGTTAGTGGGTGATCTGAGATACGGTCGTGCTGCAACTTCTTTCATCTATGGGTTAACTAGGTTCAGCATCCGGAAGATCTCGCTGATCTCACCGCCCCTCCTGAGACCGAGGGAAGAAGTAATAAATTTCCTCAAGGAGGTCGGGGTTGACTATACGGAGGGAGAGAACTTAGACAACGTGCTCGCAGATGCCGATGTTCTTTATGTCACAAGGATTCAGAAAGAAAGATTTCCAGACATGGCTGAATTCGAAAAAGTCAAAGGGAGCTATAAGCTATCAGCAAAGTCGCTGGAAAGGGCTAAAGAGGACATGATAATAATGCACCCGTTACCTAAGGTTGACGAGATAGATATGATGGTTGACAACATGAAACATGCACGATACTTCAAACAGGCCGCTTATGGAGTTCCCGTGAGGATGGCACTCCTTTCTTTGTTGCTAGGTGTGGTGAGGTAAATGTCTGCTAAACCCGAGGAGCTAGTAGTCACGAAGATACGAAGGGGTACGGTAATTGATCACATTCCGGTAGGACAAGCTCTGAACGTACTGAAAATCTTGGGAATCAGAGGGGAAGAAGGGTATCGGATAGCGTTGGTTATGAACGTTGACAGCAAGAAACATGGGAGAAAAGACATAGTGAAAGTGGAGGGGAAAGAACTCTCACCTGCAGAGGTCAACAAGATAGCCCTCATAGCTCCGGAAGCGACGATAAACGTGATTGAGAACTACCATATCATCAGGAAGGTTAAGGTAAGGCTCCCCGACCTCCTTCAAGGGATAGTCAAGTGTATAAATCCTAATTGTATAACGAACAAACCCCGCGAACCCGTAGTCCCTACGTTCAAGGTTCTCTTGAGGTCACCTCTCCTGCTCGTGTGTGAGTACTGTGGGAGTAGGGTGTCCCAAGAGGAGATAATCAAACAATACGCAGGATAGAAGAGGTGACCTGTTGTCCTACGGTAAATCTGTGCTAGCGTTCGAGGAGTTTGGATTCCGACCGGGGAAGGTTGAGCGAGTGGTTCGGGAGACCTCGAAGATGGTCTCCGTTTACATCAAGCTCCATTTGCCCAACCTTCCTCGACCTGGACAGTTCTTAATGATCTGGGTCCCGGATGCGGAAGAAGTACCCATGAGTGTTTCCGGGGCGGGTAGGAGATGGGTCAGAATTTCAGTTCTTGGGAGAGGGAAAACCACATCCAAGATCCAGAAACTGAGGAGAGGGGATTTGGTCGGTGTGAGAGGGCCCTTTGGTAGAGGGTTTTCCCTAAAAGGAAAATCTCATTTGTTGGTGGGTGGTGGTTCCGGAGTAGCTGCACTCATTTACGCGAGTAAGACCATCTCAGATCAAAAAAAAGAGTGTGTTTTTCTCATCGGTGCTAAAACTTCATCTGAGCTCCCGTTCTTGAGGGAGGTGAAGCGATTAAACCAAAAGCTACTGATGGCCACAGAAGATGGTTCCGCCGGGTACAAAGGGGTGGTCACGGATCTTGTTGAGCCGATTTTGATAAAAAAGGACTTTGACTCCGTGATGACATGTGGACCCGAGAAAATGATGGTGAAGACCGTGGAACTCGCTTTAAAGCACGGGGTGAGGGTTCAGGCCTCACTTGAAAGATACATGAAATGTGGCTTCGGTGTGTGTGGCTCATGCGTGCTGGACCCGGTTGGCCTGCGTGTATGTACTGACGGGCCGGTGTTCGATGGGAGAATCCTTCTCCAAACTGATTTTGGAAAGTTCAAGCGTGATGCCGCAGGAAGAAGGAGACCGATTTGAGGTGAAGTTCTCTAGGGGTGATGTAGCTGCTACCTAAAACAATACATTTGCGCTGGCGAGGTCGATGCGATAAAAACACTCGGAGGACAATACCGCATCCCCGAAAGCGAGATCAAGCGTTTGCTCGGCCAGCCGGCGCCGAAAAATCAGGCGATAATCTATGCGAGGAGGGGACCGAGACGCAAAAAATCCCGTGTCAGACTGATGTACAGTTTGATACGGGATTTTAGGACGGTGAATCTTTGTCGGATCTTGTGGTGGGTGGGAAGATGTTCATGCCAGGAGGGATTTCAGAGGGTTTCGTTTCGGTGGTAAATGGAAGAATAGTTCGGATAGAAAAGAACCTTCGGCGAAAGGTGGATTCATTCCTAGATTTCAGGAAAGCTGGTGTTGTGGTGCTTCCAGGACTCATCGACATGCACGTCCACCTGAGGGACTTCACTCTTGCACGTGAGGAAAGCATTCTTACAGGAACGAGAGCAGCAGCGCGTGGGGGTTTTGCGGTGGTCTTAGATATGCCCAACACGAAACCAAGACTGAACAGTCCCTCACTCCTAAGGAGGAGAGACGCTTTGGCTAGGAGGAGAGCTGTGGTGGACTACGGATTCTACTATGGGACACCAGAAAAAATGAAAGATCTAACGGAAACTGTACCGATGTTGTGTGTTGGCTTTAAGATTTACATGGTGGAAGAATTCTATACTGAGAAAAGGGAGATGGTGGATGGGGTACTTCGGTTTGCATCTCGGAAGGATATGCCCGTGGTGGTTCACGCAGAAAATCCCGAGTTTTTCGGATCCAAAGGACATGAAAGACCTCCTGAAGCGGAAGCTTCAGCCATAGGACACATTGTTGAAGTTGCTTCAAAGCATCATTCCAGACTTCACATCACCCATCTCTCCTCCTCTTTGGGACTATCGGAGTTCTGGACGAAAAAAAAATCTCTTAGGGGGAGGGTTGATCTCTCGACGGACACATGCCCTCACTATTTACTGCTTACTGTAAAAGATCTCCTGAAGAAGGGTGCGGTGGCAAAGGTATATCCACCCTTGAGGGGAGATGAAGATCGAGAAGTCCTCCTGCGAGGTTTGAGAAACGGGAGAATAGATGCCGTCACCTCTGACCATGCGCCCCATCTTATCGAAGAAAAACAGGATATGGAAACGGCCAGTGGGGGGTTTCCGGGTTTAGAGACCACACTCCCCCTCCTCCTAACGCTTGTGAATAAAAAGAAATTGAGGTTGGGTGACATCGTTAGGCTATGCTCCGTTGCTCCATCGAAGATCCTCCGCATACCACGTGTTGGCGAAATAAGGGAAGGAAACTGGGGGAACTTTACGGTGGTGGATCTTCGTCGAGACCATCGAATAAACCCAGAGGAGTTCGAAAGCAAGGCCAAATACACTCCATTTGAGGGCATGCTAGTTAAGGGCGCTCCGATATGCACGATCGTACGCGGGAGACCAGTATTTTTGGATGGAGAGATAGTTTCGAAAGGAGGGGGAAAGAATGTCAAGACTTACGGTGAAGTTGGGTAAACTCGTCCTCCCCAATCCCGTGATGCTAGCTTCTGGGATCTTGAGCCACGGATCGCTCTTGGAGAAGGCACTAAGAGAGGGCGCGGGGGCCGTCGTCACGAAGAGCTTGACCTTGAAAGGAAGAAAAGGATACGAGACCCCGGTGGTGGTGGGAGTAGAAGAGGGGCTGGTGAATGCAGTAGGACTTGCGAACCCGGGATACAAGGATTTCTTGAAAAACGATCTTCAGATGATAAAGGAGAAGAATCGTGTTATTGTGAGTATAGCCGGTGACGGCCCGGATGAATTCGTGAAGATAGCCTCTAGCGCCGAAGACGCCGGAATCGCTGCCGTGGAGTTGAATCTTTCTTGTCCTCATGTAAAAAAACACGGGTTAGAGATAGGAAAGGATCCCAAGCTCGTTCGGAGGATAGTAAAGGACACTAGGGGAGTACTCAAAATACCGGTACATGTCAAGATGGGATTTTGTGACGAACTGATACGATCTTCCTTGGTTGCGGAGGATGCGGGTGCAGATGCCGTAGTAGCCATCAACACACTTCCTGCCATGGTAATCGATGTGTATTCACGTAAACCTATACTCTCACGCATCTGTGGTGGGCTCTCCGGTCCTGCTATCCATCCAATAGCACTCCGTTGCGTGTATGAACTGTATAGAGAACTCTCGATACCTGTAATAGGGTGTGGTGGGGTGAAGGACTGGCAAACCGCAACAGAGTTCCTTCTTGCAGGAGCTAAAGCCGTTCAGGTTGGATCAGCGGTGGCGATAAAAGGACTTAAAGTTTTTTCGGAAATAACCGAAGGGCTTGCGAAGTATCTAAAAGAATATGGCTTCGAAAGTGTAGACATACTAATGGGAAGTTTGGAGGGGAAAAAATGAAGTACGTCATAGTCACGGGTGGGGTCCTGAGCGGGCTAGGTAAAGGGATAACCACGGCCTCGCTAGGAAAACTGCTTCAAGCGAGGGGATTGAGAGTCACGGCCATAAAGATCGACCCTTATCTCAACATCGATGCTGGCACGATGAATCCGTTTGAGCACGGAGAGATCTTTGTGACCGAGGATGGGGGAGAAATAGACTTGGATATGGGACACTACGAGAGGTTCTTGGACATTAACCTCACTAAAGAACACAACATCACTACAGGACAAGTGTACTATGAGGTCATTTCGAAGGAACGCAAGGGTGAATACTTGGGGCGTACGGTACAGATAATCCCCCATGTGGTCGACGAGATAAAGAGACGTATCAGGCAAGTGGCTCTCAAGAGTGGTGCGGATGTATGTCTGATCGAAATCGGTGGGACGGTGGGTGATATGGAGAGCATGCCATTTCTTGAGGCAGTTCGACAGTTGAGATTGGAAGAGGGGCCGACTAATACTGTGTTTGTCCATGTCACTTTAGTTCCTACAGTGGGACCAGTAGGGGAGCAAAAAACGAAACCAACCCAACATAGTGTGAAAGAGCTTAGAGAACTGGGAATCTCACCAGATGTAATAGTATGCAGGTCCGAAAAGCCACTAACAGAAGATGTTAAACGCAAGATCTCGCTCTTTTGTAATGTTTGGGAGAATGAGGTCATCAACGCTTTGGATGTAGGAGACATCTATGAGTTGCCAATTCTTCTCGAGCATGAAAACTTCAGCACAATAGTGCTTCAAAAGCTCGGGTTGAGGAGTCGAGATACCGAACTTTCAGATTGGGTAACCGTTTTGGCCCGTATGCACCATGCGAATAAGCCTGTGAAAATAGGAATGATCGGGAAGTATATCCGCTTTACCGACACGTATCTAAGCATTCATGAAGCCCTCAGGCATGCTGCAGGAAAAAATGAGGGAAAGCTGGAGGTAAAGTGGATAGACGCTGAGAAGTTAGAGAAGTCGACCAGTAGAACCCTAGCAGAACTTGAGGAATGTGACGGGATAGTGGTACCTGGCGGGTTTGGGCCAAGAGGTGCTGAGGGTAAAATAATTGCGATCGAATGGGCTCGAAAGAACAAAGTTCCGTTTTTGGGTTTGTGTTTTGGGTTTCAGTTAGCAGTTGTGGAGTTCGCGAGGAACGTTTTGGGATTTGATGGAGCCAACAGTACTGAAATAAATCCATACACACCTTTTCCAGTAGTCGATCTTCTACCCGAGCAAAAAACTTTAACCCACCTAGGTGGTTCCATGAGGTTAGGAGCATCAGAGATAATAATTGAAAAGGGGACCAAAGCTTTCGAGATTTATGGAAGGGAGCGGATCTCAGAGCGGCACAGACATCGATATGAAGTTAATCCAGAATACATAGAAAAGCTCACCGCTGGAGGGCTGGTATTCTCGGGTAAAGCGACCGATGGGCGGAGAATGGAGATCTTGGAGATCCCCGATCACCCATTTTTCGTTGCTACTCAGTTCCACCCCGAGTTTAAGTCTAGACCAAACCGACCCTCCCCGGTGTTCGACGCTTTTCTCCGCGCTTCCTTACAAGTTCACCCTCATTGATTTTTTGATTTTTTTACTGTCTTCAGACCTCTTCTCCAAAGTGTTCAAAATGAAATATTCTTTTTAGTGATTATTCACAAGAATATATATATTATAAAAAATTAAAATGGGAAATCATGGAGAAAAAAATATTTATTTGAATGGAGAAAAAAATATTTATTTGAAAATATACAATAAATAATGATGAAAGGAGGAATCTGGACGATTTTCATGCAGGAAAAGCCTTCACTCGCTCTCCTAGTCTTAAAGAAATCTGGAGGGACTTATCCTACTGTAATTTCTCGGGAGATAAAAAGCACTTTTGCACATACTCTGAAGATCCTCTCAAAATTTGAAGAATTGAAGATTGTAAAGTCCGAAGAGAGAGGGAGGATAAGATTTGTGAGACTCACCGATCTCGGGGAAAGCTTGGCATCCATTTTAGAAAAGTTCTCTGACTTGGGAGAAATAATTGAAACGATGGCACAAGTTGAGAAGATATACGAGGAGGAGGTAAAAGGCCACCTCCGAGAAGAGATAAATAAGCCATGGGTGCTGGAGAGACTGGCAGAGTGTGAAAAAAGAATTCGGGATCTCTTAGAGAAAGGGGATGAAATCGAGAGAAATGCGAGGAAATGTTTGAACCGGATGGAGGAGGTTAAGAAAGAGGTCACAGGAGTGATAGTGGGCTTCGGAGACTAATACTTTTGAAAAGTAACATACCGAAAATGAAAGCATGGGAAAACGTGAGAAGTGCTTCTTTTCATGGGGATGGAATCGGCGAGTTACCTTTTGAAGGGGAATCCGGAGAAAGATGAACAGCCAGAGGTGATGGAATAATTACTCTGGAAAGGGGATTAAATCACTCATAAAGGAGGCTTAAATGAGAAAATTACTTATTATAGAGGAGAAATAACTCACTAAAGGTGAAAATGATGGATGTCGGCGCCGAGAGGTTGTTGACACTCGCATACGGGAATCATCCCAAGAGTTCATCCCTTATACCTGAGGGGCGAAAGGTGCTGAGGGTGCTGAGGGAAGGCCCTCGAGGGATCGAAGAACTCATGAGGGAATTGAACCTCAACCCACTTTCGGCGGCGAACCGAAAGCATTTTTATATCCTACTCAAACCACTCCGAGAGACCGGGATGATCGCTGCTAGAAGGATCAACGGTAAGACAATTTACTACCTGAGTTACGAAGGGTTTAGTCAGTACCTAAGAGATCTTCGAAAAGAAGCAGAGTTTTGGTTGAGAGAAGCCTCGGAGGTGAAAATGCAGTGACCAAAAAAACCGGGCAAAAAGCTTTGAAAGCTAGACAGCTCGCTAGGGAAGCCAAGCTAGCTAAGTACAAACAGATGTTAGCTGAGAGCGGAGAAAGTCTTGAGCTACCTAAGCCCTCCCCCGAAGAAGAGAGGAAGAAGGAGGAGGAGCTTAAGAACCTTTACTTGGAGATCCTCTCTAGGAAGAAGCAAGAAGGAGAAAAAGAAAAGAGTCCTCCATCGGAGTAAGGAGTTATCAGTAACCGGAAATGCTAAAATCAAGCCTCTTTTATCCCACCCTCCACTTCTTTATAACCATAGAGTGGTATCCATCCTTAACGACCTTGTCACTTCCGAGTATTCTTATTCGGTGCTTGAAGATGGGCCCATTGGTAACGAATGTGTGATATTCTCCTTTCTCTCCCAGCGGATGGATGGGTTCCTTTGCTATATCTCTTAGAAAAACTCTGTTCACCCTGCGTCCCAGCCATTCCTCACCAAGCAGATCTCCCCTGACCCTGACTACGATTGCTTCAAACCCCGCGTTCACGAATTCGTTGAGAAGTTCCATCGGATCACCTCCCCACAGAGGCTCTACCGGCTCAACATCGAGCTCCCTGCAAACTTTTTCCACCCAATCTTTGTGCTCCTGAAGATCAACGTCACCAAACACGATGCCTTTCACACCCCTCCGTTTCAGCTCCAGCACGGCGTCTTTGAATTTCCGTTCATAGGTCTCCCATGAAGTCTCTCTCTGAACGAGCGGGATCCCCATCGCTTGAGACTGTGCGAGGATCAGCTCAGGATCCAACCCGTGTCCCATCGATCTTTCGCTTCCCTTGTTTACGAAATTCAAAAGGTGAGAAACCTCAAGGCCCCGTGAGATCGCCCTGTAGCATGCCAAGCAACTCTCTTTCCCTCCGCTCCACGATACGGCCACTTTAGTCATATCGGTCAACTTTTCAAATCACGTTAAGGACCTCATATTTTAACTTCTCGTCGCCGTACAGACAAGTTACCCTCCGCAGGTGTTTTTTCGCTTCTTTTACAGCTTCTTTAACTTCTTTAGAAGTAGGGGCCCGCCATAAACCGTTAACCGGGATATAAGCATCAATGCGATACGGGATCTCAGGGTCAACCGAAGAAATGAATCGCGCGATCTTCCCGATCTCCCTCACCTCGACTAGGCTAGGGATGTATATGGATTCGGAGTACAAGCTAACACCCGAATCATAGATTTTTCTGAAGTTTTTCAACGTGTTTTTGTTGGATTTTCCTGTGAATTTTCTGTGTAATTCATCGGACCATGCTTTTATGCTCACACATATCCTGTCCACGTTTTCCAGCAGTTTATCCTCTAGCTCATAACCATTCGTCAACAAAACGCTGGAAATCCCAGATTTCCGCAACTTTTCGACTAAGGTGGGAAGTTCTGGATCGATGGTGGGCTCGCCGCCCATCATTATCACCGTTCGAGCCCCGATCCGGTTCAAAATTTTCAAAACCTCGTTCAAACTCAGAAAACCGGATTTACTTCCTGATCTGGCTTTCAAATGGACATCGTACATGGTCTTTTTTCTGATGCAGCCTAAGCAATTGAAATTACAACCGTCAAAATAGAGACTTGCGGTTTTAATTTCCGGGGCGTAAGTTATATGGTAAACGTTCATACGCACTACCTTAAACCGGGTAGGCCCCACATCTCCGGCAGTGTGTGGATATGGGAGGCAAATCAAAATTGCAATAAGGACAAACCTTGCCTTTTAGGTTCGTTCGGCGGGGGACTCCCACGACTTTCCTGTAAACTTCATAGTAGTACATCTGCTCCTTGGTCCTGAGTTTTATCCCGTCCTCTTTGAGGTACTTCTTCTTTTTATCATAGAACTCTGCGTCGGAGACGAGCGAATCGAAGAGCTTGGGGAGGATGGTGGTGCCGGATCCGCACTCGATGGGGGTCTTAATCCTCCACACGACATCTTCCGGTAACACATCCTCGAACGCCTTGCGCAGTATCCACTTACCCCATAGTTTTCCGTCTTTCTTCCCGACTTTGAGTATGGGATCGAGTTTCATCGCGAAGTGCTTGAACTCCGGATCCAAGTACGGAAGCTTGGCCTCCATCCCGAGTGCTTTTGCTAGATGTATGGAGGAGAAGTCCATTACGGACCACACCTTCTGGAGTTCGGAGGAGAGCTCATCGAGTTTCAGAGAATAGAGAAAGCTGTATCCCGCGAAAAGTTCGTCGCACCCGTCGCCAGTCATAACGGTGTTCAATCCCAGTTCTCTCGCTCTCCTCAGGCCCTCATAGATCGCCACGCTGTTGCGGACCTCCATTGGATCAAACGAGTCCATGACTTTCACCACGAATTGAACGGCTTCTTGAAACTCGTCTTTCCCGAACGTATGAACGAAATGAGGTAGATCTAATCGTCTGGCCATGAGTTCAGCGTAAGGGAGATCCGATGCCGGGGCACCCTCGAATACAACGGTCAGAGCGGTAGGCTTCGATCGTTTGGACAGCAGATAGGCGAGGATCGAAGTGTCCAGTCCGCCTGAAAGCAGGATAGCATCTGCCGGATTTCTTTTCACGCTTCCATCCAGCTCTTTCACGAGCCTCCTGCCGATCTCTTCAAAGATCCTTCCTTTTTGGATTTCGCAGGGTCCCATGATCATCTCCGAGTTTATTCAAAGGCTTCTAGGGGCCGTCCTCTCGCCTCAGATAACGGTTTTTGGGTGCTCTTACCCCTGCATGCCCTGCACGATCTTCTCAGCGTCTCGATCACGGTCAAAACTTCGTTCAAACTTTTGACGCATATTGCCCCTTCATCTTTTAGACGGATTAAACGCTCCAGGGCCTCTCCCCCCGTGAAATCCCGCTTTTCGAAGGGTGTTTCTCCAACCATTATCACCGGGATTCCCTTCCTCAGGGCAACCTCAACCGCCTCTAGGTTTTTTAGGTTTCCCCAACCGATGGGGACATCGGTGAGCACCACGGCATCCGCCCGCCCCACGAGTTCCAGATGTATCCTGTGGGCATCATCGCTTGCGGGAGAAAAGGGTGGAAGGGTCACGACGGGGACATTCAGATACGTAGTCGCCTCATAATCGGTATCGAGTGTGCTCACCGCACCAACCGTTACCCTGTACCCCTGCTTGAGTAAGGAATGCATGAGAGGTGTTCCCGTTCCCCCACCGCACACCAAATGGACCGTAAAATCGTCACAAGCATCGGTTTGCGGATTCGAAGTCAGGAAGGGGATGAGGTAAAGCGAATTCGTTATTGGGTGCCGTTTTACGAGTACTTCTATCCGGTAAACTCGTTTGATGTTTTCAGGTGTCAAAACCTCTTCGGGAGTTCCTATGGCTTCTATTTCCCCTTGGTTCAGCAGGATGAGGGAGTCACAGTATCGAGCGGCTAGGTTGAGATCGTGGAAAACGGCCAAGATCGTCAGTTTTTCTCCGCTCAGACGCTTGAGGAGGTTCAATATTTCCTCCTGATAGTTGATGTCGAGGTGCGCGGTTGGCTCGTCGAGCAGCAGAACCTTTGGCTCCTGTGCCAGAGCGCGCGCGATCAGAACCCGCTGTTTCTCCCCCCCGCTGAGTTCCGCGAATATCCTATCGGAGAGATGCAGACAATTGGCGATTTTCATGGCAGTCCTCGCTATTTCGTAATCCCTCTCCTTCTCGCTTTCCAACCATCCCAGATGAGGGGTGCGTCCCATCAGCACTATCTCCAAAGCCGTGAACTGAAACGGAATTGGGGTTTCTTGGGGGACGACTCCTACCTTTTTTGCCACCTCTTTCGCTTTGAGGGTGTAAACGTCCTTCCCATCCAACAGTACTATACCAACACGTGGTTTCAGCACCCTGCTGATGCTCTTGAGGAGGGTCGTTTTTCCAGAACCGTTTGGACCGATCAGACCGACGAAATCTCCTGGCTTGATTTCGAAACTGATATTTTTGAGAATTCTGGTGGTGCCGTAGGTGCATTCGACGTTCTCTATTTTTAAAGTGACCTCCCCCACGCTCGTCACCTAAAACATCGCCTTCCTCCGTTTCCTGAGGAGATAGAGGAAGAACGGTACCCCGAAGAGAGCAGTTACTACCCCTACCGGAATCTCTTGGGGGGAGAAAATCATTCGTGCCGCGGTGTCAGAAAGGGTTAGGGTTATGCTACCAGCTAGAGCCGATGCAGGGATAAGTGTGTAATGGTTGGGTCCCACCAGAATCCTCATCATGTGGGGCGTGACTAGTCCCACAAATCCGATCACTCCGCTGACCGATACCGCTGCTCCGGTGACGAGTGTGGACACGGCGAGAACCACTTTTTTTGATCTTTCGACTTCCACTCCGAGCTGGCTGGCCGATTCCTCGCCCGTGAGCATAACATTCAGATCTCGCGCGAAGAGATATAGAACAAAGATTCCCACTATCACACACACTGATGCCACTTCCACTTGAGCCCACCCTTTGGCCGACAGGGATCCAACCAGCCAGAAGTATATCTTGTGAAGGTCTTCACCGGCCTGGACCATTAAAAACGTTGTTATGGCGGAGAGAAAGGAAGCCACGGCTATTCCGGCCAACAACAGCGTTTCGATCGGTACTTTCCCCCCGATTTTGCTTATGTTGTATACAACATAGAGCGTTACGGTTGCTCCCAGAAAACTCATCAACGTCACCCAGCTTGATCCGAACCACCCCGAGCTGATTGGGGTCAGAAAGGCCAGCGTGGCCCCCAGGCAGGCTCCGGAAGAGACCCCGATTATATAGGGTTCTGCCATCGGATTTTTGAACAACGCTTGGAGTACGGTACCTGCAACAGCTAAACCCGCCCCCACCATCGCTCCTAGGAGGATCCTAGGCAACCTGATCTGAAATATTATCGTTTCGTAGGTGGCGGGAACTGGACCTGCGAGTTTGTTCAGCACCGGGAGCTTACTCAAAAGCGCATTGCAGACATCGGGAAAGGGAATGCCTGCAGAACCCACCACGGTGGAGAAAATAATTGAAGATATCAATCCAGCGATCAGGATGATCCAAAGAGAAGCTTTTTTACCTGGGTGGTTCAAATCCTTGCACCCTAGGCTGTTGCGAGTTGAAAGAGTTCAGGATGGAGGAATTGGGCCACCTGCTCTAAGGCCTCGACCACTCGAGGACCAGGCCTGCTTGTAATATCAGGGTCGATGGTGTATACCCTGTTTTCTTTAACAGCTTTTAATTCAGACCACCAGGACAGCGATTCCATGTCGGCAGGGGTTATGCCATGTGCACCGAGGATGATCACATCCGGGTCTTGGGTCACCAGCATCTCGGGATCGTAGACGAAGTACCCCTCGGTATCAGAGGCGATGTTATTTCCACCAGCTAGGGTTATAATGGCATCTTGGAATGTGTCCCGACCAGCCGTCCACAATGGATCGTGCCACGTGACGTAGAAGACTTTCGGTCGGGTTGAGAGATCTTCGGTTTTGGAAGTAATGTACTCTATCCTCTGCTGCATGTTGTCCACGAGTTCTCTTGCTCTGTCCTCTACACCTGTGACCTTGCCTACCAACTCAATTCCTTCCAAGATTTCATCCAAGTTTTCGGGATCCAAAACGATGACGGAAACGCCTAAGTCCTCGAGCTGTTCTACGAATTTGGTCTGTACCCCACCTGTGGCCACGACTAAATCCGGATGCAGTGAGACTACTTTTTCCACATCAACTGTTGAAAAGCCACCGATTTTCTCCTTCTCCGTAGCTTCGGGAGGGTAATCGCAATATGTCGTTACTCCTATAACTTTGTCACCCAGTCCCAACGCAAACAAAATCTCAGTATTGGATGGAGCAAGCGAGATTATGTTTTCAGGTTCTTTCGGCAAAGATACGGTTCTTCCCATCTGGTCCACAACTGTCATTGGGTATTCGGAAGTCTCTATTGGTTTTACAGTTATCCCTATGCCGATCAGAAGCAGGGAGACTAAGACTAAAGCGAGTGCTATAAACATTCGGTGTTCCTTTTTCATCATTGGATGGATAGTCCATCCAATATTTAAATATATCGGAGGGGTATAGGGAGGAGAATGGAATGGGATCTCTCATAAAATTGGCCCGAAGGGAAATCCCGACGCTGGAGCCCTGCAAGCACGGCGGAGAGGTGTTGGAGGTAGCTAGGACGGAAAGAAAGAAACCGGAGGAGATACTTGATTTCAGCGCAAACACAAATCCGCTCGGTCCATCCCCAAAAGCACTGGTAGCCCTCAGGGACAACCTCAAACAAATTTCTTTCTATCCGGACCCAGCCTCGTTTCCACTGAGACTTATAATCGCCCGAAAGCTGGGCATAAGCACTGGGAACATCATAATAGGGAATGGTTCGACCGAACTCATACGGTTATTCGCTGAAGTTTTCATCGAGAGGGGGGATGAGGCCCTCATACCTGCGCCCACGTTTGGAGAGTACGAGATCGCCGTAAGAAAAGCTGGAGGAAAGATAAATTTTCTGAAGTTAGATCCAGCCGGCTTTTGTATTAAAGCGGATGAAGTCGTGGGCCAATTTAGGAAAAGGACAAAAATCTTGTTTTTTTGCAATCCAAACAATCCCACGGGTCAGCTCATCAAGAGAAAAGACATGCTGAAAATAGTCAAGGAAGCCAGCCAAAGAAATATCCTAGTTTTCATCGATGAGAGCTTCATGGATTTTGTCAACGGTAATGAGCGATTCACGCTCATAAGAGATGTGCGGGCACACCCCAACCTCTTTGTCTTAAGATCCCTAACCAAAACCTTTGGGCTACCCGGACTCAGAGTTGGGTATGGTGCTGGTTGCGAGGAGATGATCGAGTTACTTCACAGGGCTAAGACTCCTTGGAATGTTAATGTTCTCGCCCAAATCGCCGCGGTGGCAGCATTAGGTGATGATGAATACATGGTTAGAGCCCGGCAGCTGATCGTTAGGGAAAGAGAGTATCTATCTAGGGGGTTTACTAAATTCAAGCACCTTCGGGTGTTTCCGAGTGATACTAATTTCCTACTTCTGGATATCCGAGGTACCGGTATGACGGCTACTCAGCTGAAGAAGGAACTCCTTAGATACGGTATCCTAATAAGGGATTGTAGCCCGTTTAGGGGGCTTGATGAATATTTTGTTAGAATAGCCGTTCGCAGGCGTAAAGAGAATGCAAGGCTCCTCAAGGCCTTGGGGGCGATTTTAAAAAGCGAAAGGTGGACCAAGAGGCACATCAACGAAGTTCTTAAAGCTGGCCGGGTTTTAGGGGAGAACAGAGCGTGCAAATATTATCCGTGTCACTTTGATGGGCAGGATTGTACGTGGTGCTTTTGCCCCTTCTACCCGTGTAAGGAGAAATCAACAGGTGGAGAGTGGGTAAAAAGCGGTAGTGGGGTTGTTTGGAGCTGCCAAAACTGCTGGTGGGTTCACCAGCCTGAGGTAGCGAGGCAAATACTTGAAGAGCTCCTTAAAATCGCAGAACCGTTAGAGAAAATTTCGAGGAAGAAATTGATCGGTATCCGGCTAAAAATTTTGGAAGGGCGTGAAAAATGAATCTTCAGGGGGTCACAGTTTCGATCGCCATAATTGGTCTGGCGGTGCTGATGGATTATTTACTTGGTGATCCTCCGAACAAATTTCACCCCACGGCTTGGATGGGAAAGCTGATAGGGATCTTGGAACCCAGCTTTCGAGCGGAGAATCCCAAAGTCGAGAAGATAAAGGGAGCCCTGTTTGCGATATCAGTGATTTGCATTTTCTTGATCCCCGTCTATGTAGTTCTCCTGCTGATCCAGCGGCACCTCCCCCTGCCTACGTGTATCCTCGTTTCGGCAATTCTCTTGAAACTTACATTCGCTGTAAAGAGCATGAAAGACGCTTCTCTCAGAGTGATAGCTTTCCTTAGAAATGGTGATGTCCAGAGAGCACGCAAACATCTCTCCCGGATCGTTCGGAGGGATACATCTGGACTCGATCAGGGACTGATGTTATCAGCGACAGTAGAATGTGTGGCGGAAAGTACGGTGGATGGGGTAACATCTCCACTTTTTTATTTTGCCCTTTTTGGAGTCCCGGGAGCGGTTGTATTCCGGGTGGTTAACACCCTAGATTCCATGATCGGCTACAAGGATCCCAAGCACGTCCATATCGGGTGGTTTTCCGCGAAGCTCGACACCCTCCTGAATTTCATCCCCGCTCGCCTGACAGCATATTTAATAGTGATCTCGGCCTCGCTGGTGGGGAAAAACAGCAGAAATTCGTGGAGGATCCTGAGAAGGGATAGGAGCAAGACGGAAAGTGTGAACGCTGGGTGGCCAATGTCTGCGATGGCTGGAGCCCTAGGTGTCCGATTGGAAAAACCGGGACATTACGTTCTAGGAGACGGAGGGGAGACGGATTGTAAACACGTGATTCAAGCTTTGCAAATAATGATGCTTTCCGTTATTTTGTTCTTGACAATCGTAGTAACTCCCCTCTGTCTGTGGAGGAATACTTGATGACCGACGACGTAATTGTTGTTCACAACGAGCCAAAGGGTAAAGAGTGGATAGGCAGACTCATGGGGAAGAGCCCGATCTTTATATGTGCGATCGGAACCACGGAAACGGCGAAGATCCCAAAAATTTCCGCCGCTGGAAAAACTCCTGAGATCACGGATTACACCCCAGCTGCGGATGTAGAGCTGCTGTTACATGGTAGATGCAGGTGTATGGAAGGGGTTCCTATAACCCCAGATGGGATTCCGACTCCAGCCTTGATCACGATGTCGGTGTTGGAGCTGACAAACATTCCAACCTTCGTAGTGGTTGGGGGGGCGAGGATCAAGCCCCACACACCGTTTATTGATCTCGGCGGGACCCCGGGAAAAGATATCCGCACGGGGAAAGCTGTGGAAAACGTGGGGGAGGTGTTGGAGAGAGCTGAGATATGCGGACGGAACTTTGCTAAGTGTGCAGATTATTTGGTGATCGGAGAGAGCATACCGGGGGGGACGACGACAGCATTGGGGGTAATGATGGGAATGGGTATCGATGCCCGCAGAAAGGTAAGTAGCAGCATGCCCAGGAATCCGCACGACTTAAAGGTGAAAACGGTTGAACAAGGAATGCGTGCTGCTGGCGTGAGGTTCGGGGAGCTGAAAGAGGATCCCTCCAGAGCTGTAGCTTGTGTTGGAGATCCAATGATACCAGCCGTAGCAGGGGTGGCCATAGGTGCTGCTCAAGAAATCCCTGTTATGCTAGCAGGAGGTACTCAGATGGGTGCGGTGCTGTCTGTGATCAAGACTCTGAGACCACACGTTCTCAGGAATCTAGCGATAGCGACTACAAGATGGATAACAGAAGATAGAACAGCGGACTTGAAGGGGATAATCACCCAAATAGCAGACGTTCCCATTCTCGCCGCCAATCTGGACTTCAGCGGTTCTGAATTGGATGGATTGAGAGCATACGAGGCCGGTGTCGTGAAAGAGGGCGTTGGAGCAGGGGGGACAGCGGTGTCAGCCATCTTGAAAACGAGGGGGAGAATTACGTGTGCGATGCTGATGAAAGAAGTGGAGAAGAATTACAGGAGGTTGCTTAGACGAGCGTAAGAGGAACCCATGTTTTAGAGGCATTAACTGAAGAACTGGAGCGGAGGGGGATCTCTCTTTCTGATTTGGTAGCCACTGTTTTGGAACTCTATGTGCCTCACCCAGGTGTGGCGACTAAAGAAAAAGCCGCTGAACTGGTCCACAAAGAATTATGCAAAGCTCTCTCAGACGTAAACGTGTCTGCCCTCTTAGTAGCCGGAATAAAATTGGAAGAATGCGGCAAGCGGGGAGGTATTCCCGGGATGTCTAAATCTGAATTCAAAAAGGATCCAAGAAGTTTTGTGGCCGATGAGGTGCTCGGCATGACGATAGCCAATTATGTAGGGGGTACCAATGGGATCTTCGAGTACATGAGGTTTGATCGGGCCAAACCGGGTGTGCTCAAAAAATTGGGTCCAGTGATGGATGATATCATCGGAGGACTTATCGGGGGGGTATCTTCCCGTATGTACGCGCGGGCGATGAACGGGTGATAAGATGGAAGCCGTGGATGGATTCAAAAACGTTCTAAGATTTCTCACCATTTTCCCTGTTGGAGGGGGGCCCCAAGGATTGGAGAAGACGGCGAAAAATATGTATTTTTTCCCTGTGGTTGGAGCCCTCATCGGTCTCCTCGCTGGAGCGTTCGGATGGGTGATTTTGCACTCCGTTCCACCTCTAGTCACAGGGGTGTTGGTGACCGGGTTCATCTATGTGTTGAGCGGGTTTCACCACCTCGATGGTCTTCTGGACTTCGGTGATGCCCTCATAGTTTGCGGTTCTCCAGAGCAGAGGCTCGAAGCCATGCATGACCCGAGGATCGGCACAGGTGGTGTTATGCTGGGATCACTCTTGTTACTGGCAACGGCATCCTCTGTTGCTGAACTCAACGTTTCCCGTATAATCCCAACCTTGATAGTCGCGGAGACTCTAGCCAAATTTTCGATGATAGTCATGGCCGCGGCTGGTAGGTCTGCACGTCCGGGGGTGAACACTTACTTCATCAATGCTATGCACGGCCCCTCTGGCTCATATCGTCTCTTGGTCGCATTCTCGATCTCCACCATTCTTTCCTCACTTCTCCTTCGATCCCTCGGGCTAATCATGGTGCTCACTACGGTTGTGTCGTCTCTCATCCTTACATCGATCGCCCACCGACGACTCGGTGGCGTGACTGGGGATGTCCTAGGTGCGACTAATGAGATAACTAGAACGATTAACATCGTGGGGGTATTGGTGGGGGCCGGATGGGCATAGCGGCAATCGTGATGGCCGGAGGAAGGGCTGAACGCCTAGGTGTGGGTGAGAAACCTTTGCTAAAGGTGGGTGGAAAAACCATGATCGAGAGTGTTATCGAGGCCCTTCGGCACTCCAAGCGTGTAAGAAAAATAGCTGTAGCAGTCAGCGAAGCCACACCTCTTACCGAGGAGGTCGTTAGAAAAATGTCGTTAGAAGTCATTAGAACTCCTGGTGAAGGATATCATTCCGACATGCGCTATGCGATCCAGAAGCTTGGTTTTGTTTTGCCGGTGCTCGTGGTCTCGGCAGATCTGCCCCTCCTTACAGCCGACATAGTCGATGAAGTTGTGAAGTATTATGAGCGGTGCACGAAACCTGCGTTAACCGTGGTCGTTCCGTTCAGGCTTTATGAAAGAATTGGATTGAAACCCCAGTACTTTTTTGAGATCGGGAGCGAACGCTTTGTTCCAGTGGGGATCAACATCATCGACGGGAGAAAGGTAGACGACCCTTGGATCGAACAGGAAGTTCTCATATGCAAGGAAGTTAGAAGGCTTGTGAATGTGAACAGGAGCGCCGATCTCAAAATCGCTGAACGGCTGGCTAGGGACCCCTCCTAGGCCCCCATATCCCCTGAAGTCAAGCTTAATATTTTGGTGAGTTGAAAAGAAAAGATGGAGAAGGCTAGGAAGGAGATAGAAGAGTTTCTTGGAAGGAACTGGAGAAAGGCATTCGAGATGTGGTTTTGTTGCATGTTGAGTATGGGGAAGAAAATTCAAGATGTGATCCCCAGAGACATACGGACTGGTCTCCCATTTTCCCTCCTCTATGAGATAGGAATAGACTGCGGGAGAAGGGCCGGCAAGTGGTTGACCGAGGAGTTCCACTTAGAGAATAAGGATATACGGGAGAAGGTGCAGTATTCAAACGCATTTTTCACCTGTAGCGGTGCGGGGGAAATCGAATTCTTGAAGGAGAACGGAAAGAGAATCCTGAGGTTCAAGAATGGCACCTTTCTCGCTAAACAGATGGGAAGGACGGGGATGAAGGTTTGCTACTACATGGCTGGTTTCATAGCAGGAGTAACCGAAGAGTTCGTGAAGAGAGAATTCGTGGCCGAGGAGATTCACTGTCTCTCCCAGGGGGATGAACATTGTGACTTTCTAGTTACCCCCAAATCTTAAGTTTTTGCATACGTGACTTCAAACGGTTTTCCATGTCAGATTCAAAGGATCAGGATCTCAATCCAAAAGAAATCGAAAGAAGCGCTGAAGAAATCCTAAGAGTTTTCACGCGCGTGATCGAATCCCTCCCAGTAGAAGAGGAGACATACTACGGGCAGGAACTTGTAAACCCATTGCGTCCTGACGGTGAACCTTCACCTCCTTCAGTACGTAGAGAATTCAGGAAATGTTTCATTTCGATAATGCCCGCTTCCGACGATGACGGAAAATTGAGGGTTGAGGTGGCGAGATGGGCACGTTAGAAAAAATTGAAGCTATCAGAAACGGAGAACTCTCTGCTACAGAAAATGTCGAACTAGCGTTGGAACGCATTCGGAAACTGAACGGAAAGCTCAATGCGTTTTTAGAGATCAATTCGAAAGCGATGGAAGAAGCGGGCGAGGTCGACCGCATGCTAAAAGCCGGTGAGGCTGGAAAGCTAGCGGGGCTCACTATAGCTGTGAAGTCCAACATCAACGTGAAAGGTCTGCGAGCAACATGTGCTTCGAAAACACTTGAGGATTATGTATGTCCATACGATGCTGAGGTGATCACAAGGATCCGGAGGGAAGGAGGAATCATCATAGGGATGACGAACATGGACGAATTCGCATGTGGCTCAAGTGGAGAGACGAGTGCATTCGGTCCCACGGACAATCCGGCTGCTCCTGGCTATATCCCGGGGGGCTCAAGCAGTGGAAGCGCAGCAGCTGTAGCTTCCGCGATGTGTGACTTGGCTCTGGGCACCGACACCGGTGGATCCATCAGAAACCCAGCCAGTCACTGCGGAGTCATAGGGGTGAAACCCACTTATGGGCTCGTCCCCAGACAAGGGTTGATTGACTTGGGTATGAGCTTGGATCAGATAGGACCTATCTCTCCCGATGTCCCAGGATCTGTTCTACTACTCGAAGTCATCGCGGGGAAGAACCAAGCAGAGGGAATGATGATGGATGTCGAGCGTGTTAGCTATGGAGAGTTAAACGGTGGGGTGAAGGGAATGCGAATAGGGGTCAGCCCCCAGTTCTCAAATTTAACTGACCCACGGATAACAGGGGTGATAGAAAAAAAAGTGGAATTTCTAAAGGACCTCGGAGCCGAGATCGTGGAGATCCGCCTTCCCCACATCGAGCAGGCACTTTCCGCATATTACCTAATAGTTTCGGTTGAGTTCTTCTCTGCTACCCGAAAGTACGACGGAAGAAAGTACGGAAAACGCATCGAGAGTGTGTGTGGTGAGGAAGTTCTGAGAAGGATAATGCTTGGGAGCTACATAAGCCGGAGAGAGTACAGAGGGAGGTATTACCAACGAGCGCTTCAGGTGAGGACACTAATAAGAAAGGAACTCAGTTTAGCTCTCAAACAGGTAGATGCAATAGTGGGTCCGACTGTACCCAAGCTTCCCCACAAGCTCGGGACGAGGCTCACACCCCTTGAGATGTACGCATACGATTATCTCACGATCCCGGCCAATCTCGCAGGAACATGCGCTGGAGTGGTGAAAGCTGGAGAGGTGAACGGAATTCCAGTTGGAATTCAGGTTCAGGGAAAACCGCTGGGGGAAGAGAAGATCCTAAGAGTGATGCGAGCTCTGGAGGTGGAATCATCCAAGTCAGGATAGGCTTTGAGGTTCACCTCCAGCTCATGACGAGCAAGAAGCTGTATTGTAATTGTCCCACGAATTATGCTGAGGTCCCCCCCAATACGAACGTTTGTCCAATATGCACGGGGATGCCAGGAGCCAAACCCATGATGCCCAATGAAGGAGCAATAGATGCTGCCGTGGAAATATCCCTCATGCTGGGATGTGAGGTAGTGAAGAACAAGCCAATATACATCCAACGGAAACATTACGATTATCCCGATCTTCCAAGCGGGTATCAGCGGACGAGTTTGCCGATCGCAATGAATGGAGTTTTGGAAGGGGTAGGAATCCGGGAGGTTCATATAGAGGAGGATCCTGGACAATACGATCCAGTGAGCGGAACCGTAGATTTCAACCGTTCAGGTGTTCCCTTGGTTGAAATAGTTACGGAACCTGGTATGAGATCTCCAGAAGAAGCTAGGAATTTTCTGCGAACACTCACGAGGGTATTAGAGTATACTCGTAAGGTCAGACCCGAAGCAGGGGGCGCAATGCGTGCAGATGTCAACGTTTCGCTCGAAGGGGGCGGAAGGGTGGAAGTCAAAAATATAAATTCGATCAAAGGAGCTTATCGTGCGTTAAAGTTCGAAATGCAGCGACAGGCGGAAAGAATCAGACGAGGTGAAGTGGTGACGAGGGAAACCAGGGCGTACCTAGAAAGTCAGATGATAACAGTCCCCATGCGCACAAAGGAGTTCGAGGAGGACTATAGGTATATCCCGGATCCAGATATCTTCCCGATCATCATCACGGAAGAGATGGTGGAGCGGATAAAAAAACAGATGGTTGAGCCACCCCACCTGAGAGAAAAGCGTTTAGCAAGGCAATATGGGATATCTCCCCAAGCTGCGAGGGTTATCACAAGTGAGCGGGAACTTGCAGATCTCTTCGAGCGGGTTGCTGCCGAAGTACAACCTCAGCTCGCCGCGGACTGGTTCCGAACCAAACTCAAAAAAGTTTTGAACTACGTGAACCTAAAGGCAAGAGATGTCAGATTTACCCCTACCCAGCTAATCCGTCTGTTGAAGCTCGTAGAGACAAGAAAGATTCCGAGAGAGCACGGGGAGTTAGCTCTACGTGAACTCGTGAAGGAACCGGATGATCCGGAACGGATACTCGAAAGGCTTGGACTCTCTCCGCCCAAGCCAGAGGAGCTTGACTCTGTGGTGAACACTGTCATCCGCGAGCACAAGCAAGCTGTGTGTGAATATCTTGAAGGAAAGTCTGAAGTCCTCAACTTTTTGACGGGAAAGGTGGTTGCAGCGAGCAGGAGGAGGGCAGATCCGAGGGAAGCCCTTGCCATTCTGAGAAAAAAACTGGAGGAAATTCGTGAAAAGGGAATATAGAGAGAAATCAGGCCCGATCCTCATCGTCTGGCTATCCTGTTTTCTTGCGCTCGGGTTAGTTGGGTTAATCGCGATAGAACTCGAGTCGCCCTACGGGTCTATAGTCGGGGAGTGGATAGGATATGTCCTTCCCCTCCTCCTCATTTTCGGTTTCTTAAGGGGAGAAAAAAGAAAATTTTGGTCGGCAGTTGGGGTCAAGAAAAGGGGACTCGGATTAGGTTTCGTTTGGATATTGGCTCTACTCGTGGTATTCACATTCATCCTAACAGCCTATCAAGAAGTTGCTCTCAGGATCGTAGGGAAGGACCCTGGTGAAGAAGTCTTCAATCGTATGAGACGAGAGTTGCCGGATTGGTATTTCGCGTACTTGATGGTCTCCTCATTTATACCCGTGGCTCTCTCTGAGGAACTCGTTTTCAGGGGTTTCATTTTGGAAAGGCTAATCCATAGGGGGGCCATTTTCGCGATCTTGAGTACCTCTGCGATGCATTCCTCGGTACACCTCTGGTATCTCAACTTTGGGATTCCTGGTTTGACGATGTTCGGATCAGCCTTTCTATTCTTCTGCTGGATGGGAATAGCATACACCAAGTCTAGGAACACCGTAGCACCAGTTTTCATGCACGGTCTGAACAATTCCTTCATCTCAATCCGCTTTTTCTTCGGTGAAGGTACCGTTCGGATGTTTTCTGAGTTGATCTTTTTGGTGGGGTGGATATGTTTGATGTACCTAGCTTTCAGACACCTCTCCAAGATGGCTAAGAAGAAAACACGTGAAAAGGAAGCTAAAAGCATGCGACCATCCGATCAGAAGATGAGGATGGAGTACATGCTGCACGGACTTGAAGAAATGATGGAAAGATTAAAATCGTTCAAAAAAGAGGGAAAGATCTCAGCCGAGGAGTACGAAAGACTCAAGACCGACTATCTCGAGCGTATACGTGAAATAAAGGATAGGATGAAGGCATGACTCATCCGGTGTCGAAGAGATTTTCTAAAATTATCTCTGGTTTAAACTCAAGCAAATCATCATAATCTTGCCCGGTTCCCAAAAAGAGGATCGGCTTCTTGGTGACTTGAGCTATCGAGAGCGCTGCTCCACCCCGCGCATCCGCGTCCATTTTGCAAAGAATGGAACCATCTATTCCCACCTTTTGGTCAAAAGTCTGGGCCTGTTCGACCGCATCATTGCCCGTCAAAGCATCGCCCACGAATATTTTCAGATCTGGGTTCGTTACCCTGACTATTTTCTTCATCTCATCCATCAGGTCGATATCGGTCTGCATGCGTCCAGCCGTATCTACGAGAACCACATCCATTCTCCTAGCCCTTGCATGGGCTATCGCATCATATGCCACCGCCGCTGCGTCGGCCCCTCGTCTTTGCTTGATCACTTCCACACCAACTTTTTGTGCGTGGATCTCAAGCTGTTCGATACCGGCCGCGCGGAAAGTGTCCGAAGCAGCTAACACCACCCTGAAACCCCTATCTTTCAGATACTTAGCGAGCTTAGCGATGGTGGTGGTCTTTCCCGTACCGTTTATACCGAAGAAAACGAAGATCGCGGGCTCCCCTCTCGCACGTTTTGATTTCACCACCTCAAGCAGGTCTACCTTCCCTCCTGTTCTAAGGATCTCGTTTATGGCTTCCCGAAGTGCTTCGCTCGCGATCCTTTTCGGGTCCTCCCTAATACCGATCTTCTTGCCTACGAGTTTGGTTTTAACTTTTTCTAATATCTGATCAGCTACTGGCACCGCCACATCACTCTCCAACAAGGAAACTTGGAGATCCCATAAGATGTCCTCAAGGTCTTCAGGGGAAAGTTCTATTCGAGCTACTTTCTTAAGAGCCCTTTTGACCTCGAGCTTAGCTGAAGGCTTAACAACTCCCTCCGGCTTTTCAGACTTTTCCTCAATCTTTCTGCTTAGTTTATTTTTTACGTCGCCTAATTTTTTTCTCAGCTTTTCAAACATTCCTCATTTCCCTCTAGATTTGGCCAGCAGCCTCTCTATCTCTGGTCTGAGAGACTCTATTCTCTCCCCTAAGCTCTCAAGTCTAGCCCTCAGCTCTTGGATAGTTTTGCTTATCTCCGCCGTCCGCGTTTCAAGGAATTTGATCGTTTCTTCAGGATCCCTTTCTACGACCACCCCGGCACCCACTCCCGTCATTATTTTGTCGAGGGACGGAAGCTTTGCCCTAACGAATGAATCCGATCCTATCGGCACCAGTATTTCAGCCCCGGATTCCAATTTTCTTAAATTCTTTATGGTTTCAGCCGTAGTCGAGACTTCAGACATGGAATTCGTGAGAAGTGCTATCTGCCCCTTTAGGACCTCCAGTAGCGCTTGGCTTTGCTCAAATTCTGCCAATGCGCTCTCAAGTCTTCGTTTTTCTTCCTCGGTGAGTTTTGGCATGTTTTCCTTTAGTTTTTGAATTTCCCCCATATAGCCATTTTCTCCGTTTAACGCTTCGCACAAAAAATACCGCAAAAGTCAAATGGATCCAAAAGATGGTGGTTAGTTGGTCTCCAAAACGGCAGGGGCTTTCGGCCCTTGGGGAGACTTCGAGCCCCCGAGCACGGAAATTGGCCTCGGGGGCTAATTTTTGTGCAAAGCCCTCCGTTAATCCCCCACGAGCTCTAATGCGTTTTCTATCCTACCCAACTCAGCACCTGTGGTTGGTTCCCCCGCAAGAAATGATCTAGAATTTGCTACAACACATATCCCCACATATTTTTCCCCATCACAGGCTGTACCTGTTAAGACAGGAACCTTTAACACTTGCTTCATCGTTTCAAGTTCTTCTTCGGTGATATCTGGGTGTACAAGCGCACCCTTGTTCGTCACGACTCCGGCTGTCCCCACGGTTTTGAGCCCCGCTATCGTTCCTCTTTCGATAGGAATTTCTAGAGCAGAACTTATCGTTTCAATCGTCTGCTGGGGTAGGACGATACTCGCGAGACCACCTTTGTCGTTCACCAACAGAAGGTTTCCCAAAGCCGTAAATCTTCCAGAGATCCTCGTGACCTCGATCCCCGAATCACGCAGAGTTCTCTCTTCATCCTTATCCAAGAGTTCTGGCGCGATTACCCCCCTTGAGTTTCCCGCTAAGAACACCCCCAATAAGGGAGATCGCATTATCTCAGCCCGGACCACCGGCACTCCAAGCGTTTTTTCCACTTCCGATTCATCGATTTTCACTCTTTTTGGGAAGAGCGCAACTCGATCGGTGACGAGACTGAACACTCCGATGTAAGGCACACGACCGAGGTTAAGACGCACAAAAGGCATCGTATCCCTTTACTCAGCCAGAAATGCCTCCACTGATCCATCATCTTTTTTTACTGCCCTCACCCTTATCCTCGCTGGAGGTTTTTGTGCGCCTCTCTCCCATATTCTTTTATTCAAATCTTCGTCTATCCGTACGCTCTCCGTTTTCATGTGTTTTTTGAGGAAATCCTTAATCACCTTCACAGCCCTCGATGCTCGCTTGTATCTTGCCTTTTTCTTGACTTCTCTGAGCGGAATGACGTATATTCTTTCTTCAGACATCTTGAACACCTATGGCTTTATGCGCGAACGATGCCATCTTCTGCGTTTGATGTTGTCGCGCACTCTCCCCTTGGTCTTAGCCACGACCCAGATGGGTGCCCTCCGCGTGCGCTTTCCCGCTTTGACCAATCTCTTCTTAAGGGAGAGGGATTTATTCCTGCCCATTCATATTCTCCGGATTTTTATCTCCCTCTTTCGTTCTTGTAGTCTTCGGAGGATCTCCCGGAGCTGGAGATCTGTGAGTGGAAGTCTCAACCTCCCCGTCTGGGCGAGCTGAATGAGCTGAAGTTCGAGTTGCTCGGCGAACTCGGGTTTCACTATCTTAAGATTGGTCAGCCGGCTCCTAGCCTCTGGAGTGAGGATCTGTTGAAGAATCGCCTTCTTTTCGATTTCAAATTGTCTCCTAGCCTCGGCTTGGCGTTGTTGTTCTTGAATTTGTGCCTGCAACTCAAGCATTTTCCTCCTTCGTATCTCCTCCAGTTCCTCATCTTCCACCATGAGTCTCACCCATTCGAGTCTCCCTCATTACATCGTTAGAAATTTTCTCTAAAAATTCGACTCCCCTCCGAGTAATCTTTCTCCCCTCCTTTTCAACCCGTTTGATGAAGCCTGCACTCTCGAGTTGCTGGAGGATCGTCCGTATTATCTTTCCCCCTCCCCTCCTAAAGTGCTCGGGCGCGCTCCCCCTGTTCTTCCTTCCCCCATAACGGGTTCGGAGCCTTGAAACACCAACAGGTCCCTCCAGATATATCCTTCGCAGGATCGAAGCCGCTCTTACGTACCACCAATCGGGTTGGTTTGGAGGTCTCTCTTTATGAACGCCCGTTTTAACGTAGAAACTCCACTCGGGAGGCTTGAGTTCCTCAAATTTTTTTAGCTCCTGGGTTACTTTATCTATGAGCTTGCCCGCAGGTACATCTCTCACCGGCATCCCTTTCGTGTTCCATCCCTAGCTTATTAACGTTTTTGAATCCGAGATTTTTTTTAGGTCTTAGAGGTATGCGCGTGATGTGACCACACCTTAAACATATTATTGTAACTCTCCCAGATCTAATGCGTACCCTACAGGATACTCCCGGCTTCCAAAGTATTTTGCATTTCCTACAAAATTTCCTCTTGAGTTCGGGTGAAAGCCTCACCCGATATCTGAGCTTGAGCTTCCAAGCCAATTCGACATATCTTCTAGCCAAATCCTGATTCTCACCCAACTTCCGCTCGGCTAAGCTCAAAAGTCGCTCGATCCTTTCAACGGCTATCATTTTGTGGGATTCCTTCAAATCCACTCCTCGCGAACCTCTTCATCTGTAGTCCAACTTCTTCCTCGTAAGCAAATATTGCTCGGGCCACAATGGAGGAGGACGCTAGGGGTTCCGGATCGACACACACGATCTCGTCGCATAAATGATCGACATCCGATATGAATTCCCCTTCCGGAAAGCCACCGATTATCAAACATATTCTATGGGTGGGGTGGACTCCCCCGTATATTTCTTTCCAAGTCTTCGGTTTCCCCCTCATACTAAAGCATATCGTTTTGGATGGTCGAATAGTGTTCACCACTTCTTCCAGCGTGGCTTTTCGCATCTTCAACAGCTTCCTTTCGGTAAACCCCTTGAGAAATAACGATTCAATGAGCCCAACAAATCTGTTGAAAGTTCTGGGGAGCCTGGTGTGGGGTTCTATCGTTATTAGCTCGTCGTTACGGGTATGTACGTAAACTCGGAGTAGTCCCTCTTTGTTGAGCGGAGAATCCAGCGCAACCAGCAAGCAACGATGGACGATGTCTGGTCTCCCCCTGCGACTTCCATTCTCCAATTTTCGGATAGCTGGGAAGAAAAGACTGGAATCTAAGATAAGCTCGGTTGGCTTCCTCCCCCTCCGACGTGCCCACCATTTGATGATCCGATGATGAGATATTTCTGGTGGTACCCTTTCGAGTTCACAATCGGCTAGGATTAAGTGAAGCATCATCTAACAATGACTACAATCCAGAAAAAGCTTTTTTAAACGTGAATCTGAATAAAAAAGATAAAAATGAGTTTAGAGTTGGATTCGACGATGCTTATCGTAAGCGGTTTGTATCTGATACTGACGTTCTCCGCTCTGGGGGTTCTAGGAACGAGGGGAGACCTCCCGAAGTTCGTCAAACTGATGAGGGTAGCGGTGCCCTCAGGCATATTCGTTGGAATCATTGATCTATTGATCCTGCTACTCTGAATTCTATAGAACAAGAGCAGGAGAGAGGAGCGAGTGTTCTTCCAGTGGGTGATTCAATACTGTTGTCGGGTTGCGGGGAAGGTTATGAGCGTCATTTGACATGTCGCGGCTCAACACCATCTTAACTGGAAAAGATTTAAGCGCACACCCTTAATCTTTAAGGACTTGGATGAGGACATCAGAGGAGTACAGAACATCTTTACGAAAAATGAAGAAAAATGTATACATTGACGGCAAGCTCGTGGAACGTGATGACCCGATTCTAGTACCATCTACGAATGTCCTAGCAAAAACATTTGATTTGGTTGACGATCCCGAGTTCAAGGGACTGATTACTGCGAGGTCCCACCTCACGGGTATTGAAATAAATCGCTTTACCCATGTGAATCAGAACGCAGAGGACCTTCTGAAGAAACAGGAACTAATACGGAGAGCCTGTCACCTCACGGGTGGTTGTATCCAACGGTGTATGGGCTGTGATGCAATAAACGCGCTTTCTCTCATAACGTATGAGGTAGACAAAAGCTACGGTACCGATTACCACAAAAGATTTCAGAAGTATCTAGAATACTTCCAGAAGGAGGATCTCACAGCAGCTATGGCACAGACGGACGTGAAGGGCGACCGAAGCCTTAGACCTCACCAGCAGAAGGATCCAGATCTATACGTGAGAGTCGTAGAGAGAAGATCGGATGGAATAGTGGTGAGGGGGGCTAAAAACCACATAACGATGGCTCCGAACGCGGATGAGATAATATGCGTACCGACTAGGGCGATGACGGAGAACGATGTAGACTGGGCCGTTGCTTTTGCACTTCCAGCCGATGCTGAGGGCATAAAGCTCATTACGCATGTGGCCAATCCGAGACCCAGAAAATACCTAAAGGCCCCGATGAGCGAGTTTGGGGTGGCCGACTCATTCGTGATATTCGACGATGTTTTTGTCCCTTGGGATCGGGTATTCCTGTGTGGTGAATGGCCCTTCGCTGGTTTACTCGCCCATGCCGCTGGAGGGCTATATCACAGACACAGCTACTGTGGATGTAAACCTGCTGTGACCGATCTAGTTATGGGGGCAATGGCCCTCACCGCAGACTACCAGGGGGTAGAAAACAAGCCCCACATCAGATCCAAATTGGCCGACTTGGCGTGCGTGGCCGAACTCGTTTATGCCGCGGGCATAGCAGCAGCAGTTACCGGGGAAAAACATCCCTCTGGGAATTTTGTGCCCAATTTAGTTTATGTGAACGTAGGAAGGCGCCACGCGGGAGTTAATATCTATCACGAATTGGAAACCCTTACCGATGTAGCTGGTGGACTGCCAGCCACATTGCCCTTTGAGGGAGACTTCTCAAATCCGGAAACTGGAGCCTATTTGGAGAAGTACCTTAAAAGAAGAGAGGGAGTATCAACGGAGAACATCCACAGGTGCTTCCGCATGCTTTCAGAAATGCTGTGCTCTGCGCTAGGTGGGGTCTGGGCAGTAGCGGGGGTACATGGAGGTGGGTCACCAATAATGGAAGAAATCCTGATTCACCTTTCTTACGATTTCAATGCGAAGAAAAAACTCGTCAAACACCTAGCCGGCATCAAAGACTAGCTTTCTTAACAGTTCCCAGAGTGCACACATGCGTAAGTATATCGGCGATGACGGAAACCTTTCTTTGCTCTAGGTGTGGGGGCTAAACAAAGCCCGAAAGGAGCGGAGTCAGTAAACTCGCACCTCCAGATGAGGAACTTCCTCACGCAAAGTTCGATCGCGCCACGCGCGGGTTCGCTCTGGCGAGGAGAAGCGTGTTGAGGGCCCCCGATGAACTCTCGAGGGCTCCGGGCGTGGGGAGTCCCAAGGAAAGCGGTTCGTTTGTTACCGTTTTCCAGAACCCAAACCAACATCGAACTAGCTACCCCATCGTAACGAACGCGAAGACTGCTTCAAGTAGTTATTATTTCCCGAAAAAGGTGCGGCAGGCGGGATTTGAACCCGCGTCTCTGCCGTGGCAGGGCAGGATCTTAGACCTGGCTGGACTACTGCCGCACCATAATACTTCCTCTAAAACATCATTTAACTCCTTATCGACGAAATCTTGCAGAATGAGTCGGACAGGGTATAATCACTCCCCGATTTTCGTGAGAAAGGTTCGCTAGGAACTGGAGGGTAAATGAGATCCGCGTCTGGCTCTCGCAAGCTTTAAACCCAGAGAATCGATGTTAGAGACGGGAATGAGGTGAGCGCGGTAGAAGTCATCCTAGTAGCTATCATCGTGGTGCTCCTAAGCTGGATATTTCTCCCCGGCTGGAAGCTTATCGAAAGACGAAAGCTCGCAGAAGAGATGAATAAATTGGAAAGAGAAATCAGGCGCCTGAGCGATGAAAACGTGAAACTGAAGGCCGAACTCTTCAGAAAACCTGAAGAGGAAGCGAATGAAGCGGAGAAGATTTCCTGCTTGGTGAGGGATCTCGAGAGGCTAAGGAGTGCGATGGCCGGGGCAAAAACTAGCTGGGAGGAACTTCAGAAAAAGTATGGAACCGATGCGGGACCTGAACTCGTCAAGCGCATCCTCCAATCCCAACCCGGTGTGAGTTGGATCTTGAAGGAGAAGCTAGCCCAAGAAATATTGGTGGGAGAAGTTGGAAGATCCGTTTTGAGGGCCTTGGCTTCATCCCCCTCCATCGAGAACGCTTCGGTCAAATCGGGAGCACCTCTAGCTATCGTGAAGAATGAAATCAAGAGGCTACAGACTTTAGGATACTTGGACGACAAACTCAATCCCACAGACCTGGGAAAGATGGTTATCTGACTTCGAGGTCAAAGAACCAACCTCGTCGCTTTGTTTATTCTTTTGGCGAACTTCGGGAGCGTTAGTACCCTCAACAAATATCGAGGAGTAGCTCTCTCCTTTAAAGCACTCGCTATCGGGGAGACTTCTGAGAGTCTAAAGCGATGCCCGTCTATCAATACTGGAATTTCAACCTTTCCTATCCTAGGTTCTGAAAGGAGAAGATCCGTAATGGGCACATCTAACAACACGTATCCTTCTGGAACCCCACCCTTGTCGGCTATCATGTTCTGGAGTTCTTGGAGGTCATGCCACGTGCGAAACTTCTTGAGCCATGTATTCCATTCCTTCTCATTCAGTTTCTTTCTCTTTTCTTCATACGCTGGTTTGAAGAGCAGTCGATATTTAAGGCGCATGATCATCTCTCGGGAATATCCTCCCGCTTCATAGAGCTTTTCGATGAGTTCGGCATCCGTCATCAGGTTAAAACTCGTGAGGCGATCAGACTCATGGAGGGCCCGCTCAACCGCGTTGGCAAGCATGAGTTCTGCTGCTCGGACCGTAGGGTGAAAGTACACGGAGGTGTACATTAGGGCGCGGGCAGTAAGTAGACCCTCCACCGCCTCAACACCTTTGTTGAGTATCACCAGACGTTTTCTCTGAATGGTAAGGGTACGCATCAGACGATCGACGTCTATCATCCCCAGCGCCACCCCGGTAAAGTGGGCATCCCTCAGCAGGAAATCCATTTGATCTAGATCTACTTCACTGTTCATGAGTTCAGCTAGATACGGTCTCACATGTTTTCCTTTGATAACCGCACAAACTTCACGTGGGTCTATCCTGTACTTCTCTAGGACTTCCGCCACCCTCTGGACCCCCCAAGAGTTCAATCTTTTAGATTCCCTTTCATCTATCTCAGTACCCCTCATGAGGATTTCACATCCCACCCGCACGTGGTTTTTCTTCAGATGTTCTATCATGAGAGGCTCCAACGTGTGGGAGAACGGAGGATGGCCCAAATCATGAAGAATGGCCGCTGCGCTCAAGAGCTTCAAGTCCTCCTCTTCCAGTCTCCTGATTTCCCCGAACTTCCTGACTAGGTGAAGCACACCCAATGAGTGTTCAAAGCGGGAGTGATTCCCACCGGGAAAAACCAAATGTGCTAGTCCCAACTGGTGAATTCCTCTCAAGCGTTGGACTTCTGGAGTGTCAAGCAGGTCAAGGGCCAGGCCTTCTATGCGGATGCTCCCGTGAATGGGATCATGAATCGTTTTTTCACTCTTCTCTGACAAATCCATCCCTAGCTTCAGGACCTTTCAGACTTCAAAAAATGGATGAGTGGTGCCTCTGGCTCGTCCTTTAACGTGCTGTGGACTATAAACGTCTCGGTTCCCCTCACACCTTTAAGTTTGTGAATCCTTCTGACCAATCTTTTGAGCTCCTCACCATCCTTGACCAACGCCACCAAGATCGCGCTGTATCTCCCGAAAAGGCGATGAAACTCTCCAACGTTGGGCATTTTCTTTATGATGGTTTCGTTCCTCTTCCTTATTTCAGCTCTAGGATCTTCTTGTAAGAAAACGTATGCTTTTGTTTTCAAACCGAGTGCGGTGGGATTCAGCTCTGCTGTGAATGCTGATATGATCCCTTTAGCCTTCAGTTCTTGGATCTTCTTCGCCACGGTTTGTCTGGACGCTCCAACCTTCCTAGCGATCTCGATGAGTGGCCGGGCACTGTCCTTTAGAAGCTCGCACAAAATGCGCCTTTCGATGTCCCTCATCCTAAGATATAGGTACGAAGAAAGATTAAAGCTATCCCAAAAGGTAATGTCCCGATCCTAGGTCAGGGGACTCCCCCCTTTTTCCTTAACATTCTGTTAACAGAAAAGGTTAAAAATTTACATTTTACAACAACAAACTATGGACCCTCTACTCCAAACCAAACTCGGGGAAGAGGATGCGAAGAAGCTGGAAGCGATAAAGAACCCAGAAGTACATCGATTCATTTCCAAATACGTAAAAATATGTGACCCCGAGAGCATTTTCGTCAGCACGGGTTCGGAGGATGATATGAATTTCATAAGGAGTGAGGCACTGAGACTAGGAGAAGAGAAAGAACTCGCTACTCCTGGACATACCGTTCATTTCGATGGGTACTACGACCAAGCGAGAGACAGGAAGAACACGAAATACTTGCTCCCGGAAGGTGTTAGAATAGGTCGTCACGTAAACGCTATCGAAAGAGATGAGGGATTAAGGGAGATCCATGAACTGATGAGGGGGATAATGAGGGGTCACCGACTCTACGTCCTCTTCTTTTGCTTGGGGCCGGTGGATTCAAAATATCGGATACCCTGTATACAACTCACCGATTCGAGCTATGTGGCCCACACAGAAAACCTGCTTTACCGCGGAGGGTATAAGCTGTTCCTGGAGATGGGGGACTCAAATGGTTTCTTCAAATTCGTTCACTCCAGTGGAGAACTCGTGAATGGGGTAAGCAAAAACCTGGACAAACGCAGGATATACATAGATCTAGAGGGGAAGACAGTCTTCAGTATCAACACCCAATATGGCGGAAACACGATAGGACTTAAAAAGCTTGCCATGCGGTTGGCCATCCACAAGGCTTCAAAGGAGGGCTGGCTCGTGGAGCACATGTTCATAATGGGAGTCCACGGTCCAAATGGTAGAGTTACCTACTTCACGGGCGCTTTCCCATCGCTTTGTGGGAAGACATCCACATGTATGTTAACGGGTGAGAGTATAATCGGAGACGACATAGCATTCCTGTGGAGGAGAGACGGTAAGGTCTGGTCCGTCAACACTGAGAAGGGGATATTCGGAGTGATCGAAGGGATAAACCCTAGGGATGATCAAGTGTTGTGGAGAACTCTCCATAAACCTGCAGAGATAATCTTCTCGAACGTGCTCGTAACAGAAGATGGGAAGGTGTATTGGGTGGGAATGAATGGGGATCCCCCACCTCGTGGAACGAATTACTCTGGGGAGTGGTTCCCTGGAAAGAGGGACAGTGAAGGAAAACCCATTCCCCCATCCCACAAGAACGCCAGATTTGCTATAGCTCTCAAAGATGTTGAAAATGTGGATCCGAGACTCGACGACCCCATGGGTGTGGAAGTTGGTGGAATCATATATGGGGGGAGGGATTCAGATACCTCGGTCCCTGTGGAGGAATCATTTAACTGGATCCACGGAGTGGTGACCAAGGGGGCTTCATTAGAGTCCGAAGCCACAGCCGCAGTTCTGGGGGATGAGGGGATAAGAGAATTCAACCCCATGGCGAACATCGATTTCCTCTCCATACCTCTGGGGGATTACATACAGAACTATATCGAGTTCGGGAAAGATCTCAAGAAACCTCCGCTGATATTTTCAGTGAACTATTTCCTCCGTGACGAAAACGGAAATTTTCTCACAAGCAAGATGGACAAAGCCGTTTGGCTAAAATGGATGGAACTTCGAGTTCACAGGGATACAGGGGCCCTCAGAACCCCCACCGGCTTCATACCGAGATACGAAGACCTGCAACGGCTGTTCAAAGAGGTTCTAAAAAGAGAGTATTCTAGAAAAAGCTACATCAAACAGTTTACCCTCAGGATACCTCAGAATCTGGCAAAGATCGAGCGGATAGAAAAAATTTACAAAACGGTGCCCAACACCCCCAGGCTGCTTTTCAGAGTATTGAGTGATCAGAAACGGAGGCTGATGGAAGCTAAGAGTAGATACGGAGACTACGTGTCACCCGAGTGTTTCGTGTAAGTCCTCAAACGGTTCGCGTTTTACCTTTCGCTCTGAGTACGGCCATCACTTCCTTATAGGATACCGGCCCTTTTCGAAGTATCAAGGGTGGATCCTCGGTGAGGTCTAAGACCGTGGATGGCAGGGATATGGGGCACCTGCCAGCGTCTAAGATCAAATCTACTCTTTTTCCCAGCTGACGAACGGCCTCCTCCGCGGTTGAGGGCTCTAGACCACCCGAGAGATTCGCTGAGGTGGATGTGAGCGGGACCCCAGCCATCCTCACCAGTTCGAGGGCTACTTTGGAATTTGGCATTCGTATCCCGATCTTCTCCCGCCCCCCCATGAGGAGTTTTGGAAGACCAAGCTTCGCTTGTAGAACGAGGGTCAAAGGTCCCGGAAGGAGCCATCTAAAAATCTTCTCGGCATCCTTCGTCACGTTGGCGATTTTTTTGGCCATTTCCAAAGAACTCACGGCCACCGAGACCGGCTCACCCGGATCCCTACGCTTTACCTCAAAAACCTTTTTCACTGCCCTTTCAGAAATCGCATTCGCTCCCAGCCCATACACGGTTTCAGTTGGATAGACCACCAATCCGTCCTCCATCAAGGTGTTGGTAGCGAGCCTTATCTTCTCGGGTTCTGGAAAATTCGGGTTCACTTTTACCCAGACGGGCTTATCCATCTTTACCCCAATCGGCTGAAGTCGATTAGTTTTCCCCCCCTCTGGCTCAGGACTTCCGCGGGTATATCCCACACGGCTCTAGCAC
>JAPDJF010000054.1 GCA_029259185.1 Hadesarchaea archaeon | reverse complement strand
CATGTCTCAACTACCTGCCATTCGGCAGGTGATGTGATCGTTCCGGTCCATGTCTCAACTACCTGCCATTCGGCAGGTGATGTGATCGTTCCGGTCCATGTCTCAACTACCTGCCATTCGGCAGGTGATGTGATCGTTCCGGTCCATGTGTCGACGACCCTCCACTCGGCGGGTGCGCTCACCGCGCCCGTCCATGTCTCAACGATCCTCCAACTAGGAAGTGGTGCACTCACGGTTCCACTCCACACATTCACTACCTGCCACGTAGGTATCGGCGCACTTATTGTACCCGTCCAAGTCTCTATTACTTCCCAAGCAGGTGGTGGGGCATTTACTGTTCCAACCCATGCCTCAACGATCCTCCACTTGACGGGCGCCTGCACCGTACCCGTCCAGGTCTCGACGACCTTCCATCCCACCGGAGCTTGCACGGTTCCGGTCCACGCGTCGACCACGTGCCAGGCTGCCGGGACCTGCATGCTCGCGGTCCATGTCTCAACTACCTGCCATTCGGCAGGTGCTTGGACTGTACCCGTCCATGTCTCTATGACTGACCATTTGGGAGCTTCTATAGCTCCAACCCAACTTTCTACAAGCACCCAATTGGCTGGTCCATTGGTAGTTCCACCCCAACTTTCAACTACCTGCCACAGCCGTGTCTCTACGCGTGTGTAATCTAACATCAAGCTAGTCTGGATGCTATCGTTGTCAGGCTGGACATATCGTACCCGAACCTCACCGGCAGAGATATAATCCGTGCCCGTGAGATCATAGGTGAAGTTGTCAAGTATCGTAGAAGTGAGAACCCCAACGTTATCCCAGCCTGTAGTTGAAAAGTTGTAAAGGTAAACGCTAACTGCTTCAGAATCTCCGTCGAGATAGTATTCGATCTGGAGTTCGTAATTGTCACCCTCCAAAATTCCAGTAATGTCGTGTTGGATATCCATCCGATATGCCACTCCAGAGTAGTTCACCACTACCTCGACATAGTCTGTAGAAATATCCGTCCCACGGTTTGAGTCGTTCATCGCACAGAGATAGAAATACCCATCTGCGTCAATGTAATCGGAAACGCTCGCAGTAATAGCCCCTGAGAGGACAATATCCGTAGTCGTGCCACTTGTATCGGTGGCCACAGACTCCCAAGCGGCGGTAGTTGAGTTCCATACAAAGATTTCGATGTCATCACCTCCAGCATGGCCTTCCCATAACCACTCGATGTTCTCTATCGATGATGGATCCTCAGAAATTGTGAACTTAAACATCGTGTGGGGATTGTTGAATACGTTTGCCGTTATGGTATATGTGTGGCTAATATCGTCCGAACTGGCAATTGAATCATAGTCTGTCTGCTCCTCCCAACTAGCGTCTGAAGGATCGGCTGGAGGGTCGCCCTCGTCACCTGCGTCGCTATCGTAGAACCACTTGTCGGTTCCTCCGCCGGAGGAAAAATTATACAAAGTCGACATGAGCCCACCGTAATCGTTCTCATACAGGTTTTCGTAGATCCCATCATCATCTTGAGCTCCAGAAATACCTGTTGTCCCACCTTCGTAGACAGTTTCCACCCCGGCGTATGTGATGGCATAGATCGAGAACCCGGTACTGTGTGCCAAGAAATATACCTGCTCACTATCCTCTCCTAACTCGAAAGTCGGTAGCGCTTCCCAACTCAAACCGTCGTAGTGATAGAGAACAATACTCTTCCTATACACCTGATGAAGTGCCATCCAAGCTTTCGAGAGACTGAACTCGATATCAACCCTCGAGATGAGTTCGTTCGGAATCGATGCTGATATTTCCAAATAATCATAAATTCCAATTCCTTCGAGTGATGGCACGCCCATGGGTCTTTTCCCTAACGACTCTACTTGTACTTCCGTGGTGACCGTTTCTTTTGCAACAATCCTTATCCGTCTAACTGGTGAGTTAGATATGCGAAACTCCATAACCTCTGTTGAAGGAGGGTTGATCATTCCAGACCAGACTTCAACTGAACTCCATCCCATAACGATTTTAAATGGAACATTGGTTCGTTCTACAATTTGTTTACTCGTGATTAGGTTTTCAGTTCTTTTATCGTTGAACCGATTCTCGACCACGCTCTTAGACCACTTCTCAACGAGCTGCCAAGCTGGATATTCCTCAACGATGCCAGACCAGAACTCGATAAGCGAGTAGTTGTGGGATATCTCCTCGATAACCCTCATCGAGTTCTCCACTGTTGAGTTCTCAGACAATACGTCATCAGCACCTCCACCTAGAGATTGGAACCTGATTCCTTGAGAGCCAGAAACTGTGACTGGTGCCAGTTGGGTGAGTAAGAATAAAACAAGCATGATCGGTGTCACTGCTCGAGCTTTCTGCTCTAAGTTCAGTCTTACCCAGTTACTCCTTTCTATCATCATGCCCCCCACCTCTACCGATACCTCTGACTCTCTCCCCCCACCAAGTCTGCGAAGTACTCGACTCCACTCGAAGTTAGCCTATAGAGTTTCCTCGGCCTCCCCCTAACGAAACGAGATTCTCGTTTGACCTCTACGAATCCAAAAATTTCTAGACGTTTAAACAAACGCGAGATTTTCCAAGCGGGAAATCCAGTAAACTGGCACAAATCGACTTGGCTGACCCACTCTCTTGAAAGAAGTTCCCTCCCCACAACTAAAATAGAATTTTTCATAGTGCGCACCATTTTTTTGCCATTTTTTTGCAGAGAAAAATCGTATCTAGGGCGTTTAAAGAGAGGAAATGAAAGACGGAGTTAAGGATTTTTCCGAAAGCTTCAAAATTAAAAACATTAGCTGGTTTTGTTTATGGAGTTAAGAATTTTCCCGAAACAAATAAAAAGTGAAAAAATTCCCCTCATTTTTCAGTAGTACACTACGCCTATCACCAACCCCCTTAGGTCATCCTCCCCTACTAAATAAGCACCAATAGCCGTTTCGGCATCCGATTCCAACCGATTATCCCCTTTAGTTTCAAACATGTACTCCCCTCCTTCCTTTATTATTCGGATTATTCGGTGGACGATGAGTTTTTCTCCTGGTTGAGTAGGGTGTTGATAGACGATGATATCACCGACTTCAAGTTCAGCTGGATCCGCTTTCACCCAAAGGACGACATCACCATCCTTGATCGTAGGTGCCATGCTGGTGCCGCTGACTGTGGAATAAAAAATCTGGTTGTCGAGATATGCTTCATATCCATGAAATATTTTCGTCCAGTTATCTACTCTCGGTGGGAGGACCTGCACGGGCTCTAGCATAAACTCGGAGATACCCCATCCTATTCCCCCAATTGCTACTAAGCTCAGTAATATTACCGTAACATGCTTACTCTCCATCAGTCTCTCACTCTTCTCTTTATCATAAAAAAAGAAGAGGGGAAAAGTTAATTCATCCTAGCTTAACCCCAACACCATAGTTTTATAGGATCGAGCGAGATCGATCCCCCGGCCGGCAATGTATATCCACTTCCGTTGTTGTCCCACACAGCGTTCACACGTATCCAGCCGTCGGAAGTTCCGTATCCACTGTTCTCGAATAGATTCTTGTCAGTACAGTTTTCTGGTCCTAGAGAGAATGACCCATCCACGGTCAGCTCCACTTCCATATTCTCTAACACCGCATATGCCATGTTGTCAGTTCCAGCTTTGACGGCGATAACGATATCAAAGGGAGTATCATAGGGGATATCCACAGACCCACCGCTTTCCGTGATGACTCCCAGGATATTTTCGTGCCCAGATAAGTTCTCCGTCTTAGTATAGAGACCACTTTTCATTATGTATACATTTTCTATTCCAGAAGCTGTGCCTGGAGGTGTCCCCGCTGCAAAGACCGTCCCCGAAGCTGCTACTGCCGATACCGTTGCTGTACCAGTTGGTTGCGTAGATGGTGCTGTAGGCCAAAGTGCCCACGCTCCGATTACTGCCACTAACACGATGACCGACGCGATCGCTCCCCAAGTTCTGACTCCCACTCTCTCACCTCCTTTTTTTATCTCAGGTGCCCCCAGCGTCTCGCCTTCCCTTTCAATCCTTTTTATCATCTCCCTGAGTGCTTCCTCGCTGAGTCTTGAGATATTCAAATTGTGCTCTTTGGCTTTCTTAAGGACCTCTGGGTCTAGAGTAATAGTCGTAACTTGCCGTTTCCTCCGTGGTATCTTCATTCATCGTACCTCCCAGGGGCACCCTGTCTGTATTCCGTTAAAAATGACGGTATAAAAGTGTTTCTCCTGTGCACATACATATCACTTTGATGTATTTACATTGCAATCAAAACAAACCCAAATGTAAATACACTACCCATGCAGTTCAAAGATGTCGCGTTCACTTTTCAAAAGTCAATATTTGAATAACGTTAAGGTCAAAAAAACTAGAACCAGCTCGAAAAAATGGATATCAAATTTTTGATATGGAAAGTCAAGTCTTCTAAGTCTGTCTCTATCTACTTCCGCAGATTTTGGGTGCCTCAAATCACTAGAATAAAAAAGGACTTGGGATCCAAAAAGCTATGTCGGATTTTTCCGAAACACTTAATAGAACTCTCAATTTATTCTCGATGTGAGAAAAATAGACTGGGTTTTGCGGGAAATCCTTTTCCGAGTCTATGAAAAGAACGAAATATTCATGACCCAGAAATCCATCGCTGCTACTTGTGGGTTATCCATGGACACCGTCAATCGGCTCGTGACAAAACTCGATAGATTACGCGCTGTAGAGAAGAGACCTTTTGGATTTAGGGTGACGGAGCCAAAAAAAGTATTAACTTACTGGGCCGCTACACGAAACCTTCCGAACGATATAGCCTACATGACTTTCTCACCCTACTCCCCAGATAGAATAGAGGATGCTCTACCAGAGGAAGCCATCTTTACGGGGTACTCTGGATACAAGTTCACATTCAAAACAACCCCTGTCCCCTATGAAGAAGTCTTCGTTTATGCCGACCCCGACGAAGTTCGAAAAAAATTCCCTGAATCGAACGTCAAAGACCACAACCTCGTTGTCCTCAAGTCTGACCCCCACCTTAAACTTTTAAAACAAGACCGATCTGCTCCTTTTGCTCAACTCTATGTGGACCTCTGGCAAATAGGAGGCCCAACCGCTAATCGCTTCCTATTAGAAATGGAAAGAAAAATTGAATCCCAACCGGTAGAGGCCTTGAAGACCCTGGTAGAGAGAGCAAGAAAATCTCAAGAGGAAGAATGATTTGTCGAACTTAAATGGATAAAAAGTTAAAAACAACTCTTGATTCGATGGGAGAGATATCCAGACTCTGTAAAGAGGCTCATGAGATAGCTAGGTCAAAAGGGTGGTGGGACCGAGAGCGGAACGATGGCGAATTGATCGCATTGATGCACAGTGAGCTCTCCGAGTGCTTGCAAATCCTTCGATCGGGAGGATCTAAAGAAAGAGTCGGAGAAGAACTCGCTGACTGTTTGATACGCATATTTGACTACTGTGAAGCAAGAGGGATAGATCTAGAGAGCGCACTCAAACGGAAGATGGAATATAACCGGACTAGACCATACCGGCATGGGAAACTCTTCTGAGATTGTGGATGAAAAGTATAGAAGAGGAAATGGCCATCCCCAGCAGAAACCCAACAAAATGAGCAAATGTATTAACATGGGGGGCGGCACCAAAGAATGTTTTCGGATCCCATATCAGCTCAAACAAGAATGAAGAAATAATCATAATAGAGAGGAAAATCACGAATATTCCAGCGATGTCTCGCTTCTTCGAAAATCTAGAGAAACCAATCAAATAGACTGAAAAATTGTAAAGGGACGCGATCATCAGGATCCCCTTTGAGGCATAAACAACAGCTGAAACTCCACATGAACTTATGGTTGACCAAGTGTATCTGCGGAGAACGAACTCAACAGTGTTTGTTCCGATTCCCGAAAGAAAAATCGTTTGAAAGAAAACCGTGCTCCAGTATCTCCTAAGCTCCTCTTTCCATAGGGAATTCACTAAGACAAAAAACGCGGAAAACACCGAAAGGGAAAATATGTTGTTTAAAAGGTGGCTGAGATCCTCGTGGACGAAAATAGATGTGAAAATTCCCCAAGGATGCTCAGAGGATAAAGAGAGCGCATTCACGAGTGTGGGGAATGTGGAAGTTATGAGAAAGAGAACCGTACTCAAGATCGAAATTATTAGGAATGTCAAACCAACTTTCTCAAAGCCAGCAAAAGGATGAATTTTCACCCCTCTAAAGCTTCGACGGGTCTCCTTAACTTTAACTCCACCGCCGAGAAGTCCCCTTCCGCAAGGGAGGGAATGAGAGGTGGAACACATATATAGTTGGTAGTTGGTGATAAAAACTCTCTTGAGTAGGGCTGGGACGGCCCGAGCGAACGCCTGTGGAGACAAGACCTCCGTAACCTCCCGCAGGTCCGCAAGGCTGAAAGCGCCGGCGGGCAAGCGGATGACCGCACCTGTGAGGGGATCGAGCGCGGTGGATGAAGCAGGGAGCCCCCTGCGAGAGCTGGGGGTGGTTCACACATGCAGGAAAATCTGGAAAACACGCCTCTCCCTACCCCAACTGACCCCATCTTTAACCGATGCGGGCGGGAAGTCCGAAAGGAGGGGACGGGAGCCCACAATTCATATATACACTTTTTGTGATATTTCTTTGTCGGGGACGCCTCTGGGACAGAGGTCTCCGTAAAGGGGTCCCGTGCTGGAGTTCCCCAAGCCGTGAAGGCACGGTCGGAGAAGCTCCTTCCGTGAGGGAGGGGTAGTTCACAAACATGGAAGAGAACACGAGTAGGGGCGATGAAGATAACCTTAGGAAGAACCAACTGAGCCCTACTTCCGATCGAAAAAGATATTCTTGCCTTTAATGGAAAGAGGAATTCCTATCACGACATCCGCGTCCATTATTCCTGACTTCCTAGCCGCCACCCCAGCAGAAAACATCATACGATTGTCCACGTTAAACATCGAGGCTGTCTTAACGGCTGAACCCAAAGCAATACCAAAATTCATTATGTCCATAACACAGAGGGGCCCCCTATACCCTTTCCCCTCTTTAGAGGATTCCCCTTGAAGTTCTGTACATGTCCTCCCACATGCACCACAGTTCAGGCCTATAGGAGCAGCTGACAAACCAATCAACAGAACTACTTCAGCACTTCTCACATTTTTTGCGTCCCTTTCAAAGAAACCATACTCTGAACTGAGTTTTTCCATTTCTCCTGCCAACCTATCTTTCTCTTGGCCTGTGAGTATTGCCGTCTTGAGGTGATCTATCCCCCTCGCTTTAGGCGCTGTCCTAGCCGAGAGAATCATAAACATCGCAACTTCTCTCGCTACCCTTTTTTCATCCATCTCTTGACTCAAAGTTTCTCGATTTTATTTGAGGAAGAATCTCTTAAAACTTTTCGAACCTTTACGCTTTGCACAAAAATACTGCAAAAGCAAATGGATCCAAAAGATCGTGGTTGAGGTTGGCCTCCAAGCGATAAGGGCTGAACCCTACGGCCTCCGATCCAAGCCGTGTCGACGAGCTTGAAGGAAACCCTCCGCCCATCGCCAGCCTTCCAAGCCAAGCACGGCAGTAGTAAGAGGGCAGCCTCGTTTGCTCTCTCAGAGTCCGGTAATCCTTCTCAAGGGCCTGGGCCGTAGGGCTTTCGGCCCTTAGGGGACCCCGAGCCCCCAAGCACGGAAATTGGCCTCAGAGGCTAATTTTTGTGCAAAGCCCACCCGCCACAAAAATTTAAATCCAAAACCACGAGGGGAGAAAGAAGATGCTTGAGTTGATTCCCGTTGGGTTAGCTGTAACCACGGCGATCATGGCCGTGTACACCGATGTATTCAGAGATCGTATCATTCCGGATAAACTCACCATCCCGATGATAGGAGCGGGCATTTGTTTTCACCTCTTCAGGGGTATTTGGGAAAGAAATGCGTATATCGCGTCCTCCGGTGCCATCGGGGCGGGTGTAGCTTTCGGTGTAGCATACTTCCTCTGGTCGGTCGGGGGGTGGGCAGGAGGGGATGTCAAGCTGTTCACGGCGTTTGGAGCACTGCTACCTATGTATTCCTCCCCCAGATCCCCAGCTCCCTATGCTAGCGATTATCCACTGTTTCCACTTTCTATTCTGTTCAACAGCATTTTGATGATGGTACCCATCTTGCTCATTTACGCGCTCACGTGTCTCATGAGAGGAATAGGGATCTTTTACGAAGAGATCAAAATAACAGATCTCCGGGAGGGGATGATCCCAGCCGAGTACATCTACGAAAAAGGAGGAAAAATCATGAGATGGAGCACTATATTCGGGATACATCCTCGGCCAGAGGGTGACAAATTTTTCGCCAATCCAAGACGGGCGGCTGGATTGACAAGATATCAAGTGAGGACGCTCAAACGCCTCGTCAACGATAGCAAACTTAAAAATACCATAAAAATAAAGAAGGGAATACCGTTCGCCCCAGCTCTGGCCGTGGGTCTCTTATCGGCCATTCTATACGGGGACTTTTACTGGACCCTCGTCTCTCTCTTGGGTGGGATATGAGGTCAACTACCACACCCCTAAAGCGGGGCTTCCTCTTTGACGATCAGACTGATCCCATCTGGAAGGACGGATTACGGAGGTCTTGAGCTCACAGGCGTTCGTTCGGGCCCTTAGCTATTGCGGAATCGGCCCTCGACACGCATTCACCTCACGGCTAAAGCGCTGGGGGTTTCTCGCTCGATTCCGTTCTAATCCCCCTTCAAACTTACTCCCGCCCCCAACTTTTGAAACTCGGATAAAAACTTCGAATAAGAAGTACGCAGGGCTCCAACTCCGCCTCTCACCACAGTTCGTCCCTCCGCCACCAAACCCGCCACCACCAGCGCTGCTGCTACCGCATGGTCGTCGCTCCCATCCACCTCTGCTCCCCTCAGTACCCTCTGACCCTCGATCACCAATTCTCCACGCCTTTCCTTTATCTTGGCCCCCATCTTTCTGAGATTTTTTGCCATTGATGAGACACGATCCGATTTCATCTCCCTCGCCCCCGAAACGTTCACCAACCGGGTTCTCCCATGGGCTAGGGAAGCAACGACGGCTATCAGTGGAAGGATGTCCGGATTTCCACCCAGATCCACCACACCTCCCCCAGCTCTTTGGGGCCCCTTGATCACTATTTTTTCCCTTGAGAATCGAAAGTTCATGCCCATTTCCTCCAAGATTTTCAGCAAGAACACGCCTTCACATTTTTCCTTATTAGCCCGCAATCGAAGCTCAGAATAAGTTAGACACGCGGCGACGATGAAAGGGGCTACTTGGTAGAGACTCGGCGGAACCACAAGAGTTGATGGTCTGAAACTTCCCTCTGAAATTATGAGTCTCCTCCCTTGCATCCTCAAAGGGACCCCCATCCTCTGGATGAAGTCGGCACACCTTTCCAAGACTTCTCCCCCTGTCCTCACCCGTATCTCCACTCCCTTGGAGGCGAATGGGGCCGGTAGTAGGAACGCCGGTAAAAACCTCGCATCCACTCCATCCACCATCCCGCCTTGGAGCCCTCCTCCGAAGACTATGAAGGGCGCGCTCTCCTCAGGCTTCGTGGAGTACACCTCTCCCCCCAACCTACGAAGTCCACGCAGTAGGGAGGGCATGGGACGGGAACGCAGTTGAGAGTCTCCCGTGACCACGAGAACTCGGGAAGCCAACGTTGAAATGGATGTCAAAATACTGAGGGCCGTGGCCGAGTTTCCCACATCCAATGTGTTTCCCTTGGGCCTGAGCTCTCCCCCCGTCCCCCACACCACCCACTCCCTCGCTCCACGGCTAATCACCACACCTAATTTTTCCAATGCCCTAAAGAGGGAAAGTGTGTCCTTGACTGGAAGGGGATCCCTAACAACACTCTTTCCATGAGAAAGGGAGGCCAAGGCTGTGGTGAAGTGAGTATAAAACTTGGAAGGGGGTGGTCGCATCTCTCCGGAGATTGTTGCTTTTCCGTGAACCACGATGTCCATGGTACTCCAGAGAAGTGGGAGTCAAAAAAGAAGAAGGTTTACTTGAGGGTCCTCATTATTATCTTGGCAGCAGCTTCAATATCCTTCATCGTCTTTGCTCCCGCACAGACCCCCTTGCCGGACACGAATAAGAGAACTACAGCTTTCGGTTTTTCCAACCTGAAAACCAAACCGGGGAAAACCTCTGGCTCATACTCTGTGTTCTCATAAGTTCTCGATATCTGCTCAAGATCGAACTCCCTCTTGAAGTCAAACGATGCCACGATATTCTGGACTTGAACCTTGGGCTCAGACTTCACTTTAGCACCGGCCTTCTTAAGCTTCTTAGTGAGCTTTTTTATCGCGAGTCTAGCATCCCTCATGCTCTTAGCACCCACACAGTTCATTTTACCCGAAGAGAAAATCAGGAACGAGGCCGGAGGATCCTCTGATTTGTAAGCTATTCCTGGAAAGACTTCGGGATCATATCTCGCGTTATCGAGGGCTTTGACCAACCTCTCCAAGTTAAAGGTAGTACCTTCGTATACTACCGAAAGTACTATGTTTTGGATCTCTATATCCACCCTCGGCTTGGGCATTTTATCAAGGTATAAAATCACCCACTAGTTTTAAAAATGTTAGGAGAGAGACTTCCGAGTAAAAAAAGGTCTGAAAATGAACACTGAATTGGCACCGGAGATCAAGCGTACTCCTGCTAACTCTCTTCTCCTCCGGGAGATGCCTGAAGGATGCAAGCTCTGCATTCGGGGGGCAAAGCTCGTACTCTTTGTCACCGGAATTTGTAATCACTCGTGTTATTACTGTCCACTCTCTGAGAAAAGGAGGGGAAAAGATGTGGTATACGCTAACGAGCGACCGGTAAAATCGTATGCCGATATCCTCGAGGAAGCTAGACTGATGGATGCCCTGGGGACAGGGATCACGGGGGGCAACCCCGCTCTGAAGTTCAAACGCGTCATTCGGTACCTAAAGCTCCTGAAGAGAGAGTTCGGGAAGGAACACCACGTGCACATGTACTGCATCGGAGCACTTCCTAACGAAAAACTCAAGGAACTGAAGGATGCGGGATTGGACGAACTCAGATTCCACACTTGGACTGGAGAGCCCGTGAGATCTGCCCTCAAAATTGGGCTCGACGCTGGAGTTGAAATTCCAGCCATCCCGAGAGATTTTTCGAAGACGATCCGCCTCCTAAAAGAACTCGACGAGATAGGGTGCCTTTTCGTTAATTTGAATGAACTGGAATTTTCGGAAACCAATTCCACAAACCTGCTCAAGCGAGGATTCAAGATAAAATCTGATGAATCGGTCGCGGTCAGGGGGAGTGAGCCTCTAGCTATGAAGGTATTGAACTGGGCTGCTGAGAATACTGACCTGAACGTGCACTACTGTCCTAGCTCACTGAAAGATGGGGTACAACTCCGAAATCGTCTGAAACGGAGGGCCAAGAACGTAGCGAAACCGTACGAGCGTATCACCCGGGAGGGGCTTCTCGTAAAGGGGATCGTTTACGGAATTCCTCGACTTGAGCTTATCAAAGAGAAAAGAAGGTTAATCAGAAAATATAGGATCCCGAACCACCTCATATCGGTAGACCTCAAGAGAAAGAGACTCGATCTAGATCCGATCACAGCCGAAACCTTATCTAAGAAGGAAAAAGGACTCAAGTTCGCTTGGATCGAATACTACCCAACTTTCGACCAACTAGAGGTGACCTTCATACCATTACCACTCCAAACTCCCAGCCGAAAGTCATGTGGGAGCAACTATCTCTAGGGAACTCATCCCCCGGGGGCTTGAGACCCCTCCCCCTCCCCAGCTTGCTCAGATTCCTTACTTCTGGTTAGAACTATATCACCTATGGCGAGCACACTATCGTAAGGGACTGACAGAATTGTGTCTCCTTTACGCCCGAAGGCTAGACCGACTACTTTACCCTCCTCATCGTCCAATACTATATCACGAACATTCCCCACGTATCTCGCTCGGTCATTATATATCCGAAGGCCGTGAACTTGGGAGAGTCTGATCATCTTCCACCATGCTTCTGCATGCTACGTACGATATAAACCTTAACTTTTTTACATTATTTGCATTTTCGACCCCAACTTTATGCCATCTGAAGGTAGATAACATACGTTTTAGCCAATCAGAGCACTTATTGAGCGGCGAACAACGAAATACGGATTAAACAGTCCTTTTTCAATTTTTACGTTACCTATTCTTCCTCCTTTCGGCTTCGACCAAAACCCCGAAAATCGAATTAGGGTCAGGATTTGGGTCATGCAGATTTTCCGCCAACGCTTTTAGGGTTTGGAGAACGGGCTTGGTCATTTTGTGGCCATCTCACTTTCGCAAATCACCGACGGTCTTCCAGAACGCCCCGGGCTGGGTTATTTGCCCGTGTTCCCACTTCCACGCCCAGACGGCACCACCGATGATAACCAACACGACCCCTGCCATGCAATAGACGAAATAGTCATGGGCTTCCCTTGCCTGATCTCTCGCCTCTATTGCATCTTCATAATACCCCCGCTCATAGTATTCATCAGCGACCTCATCGAGTATCATGGATCCCGCAAAAAATTCGCCTCCAAACCAAGCCAAAAAAGCTACACACAAAGCTGTCAATACCACTATCCCATGTGCATGTAGTTCCATCTTCGAACCTCTTAATTATCCAAATCATTTACTCATTTACTAATAAATAAGTAAAAAACAGTGTTCAACATGTCTAGCTCTCTGTGTCAGCCCAGCCTGTGGCCATCCGTGTACCCGTTTTCGTAGCCTTCGTTAAACCCCGTAAAAAGATGGAGGTCGGCGAAAGCGGGCGGCTCAGCATAGGTGTTGAATTCAATTTTAGAATAAAGGCTCTTTTTTACCTGTAAGAGGGTTCACCCAATACGGTCTTTTGGGTTGTGCGTTTTTTACTCTAGTTTTCTCTGCTCCAGCCCCTGTAAATCCCTTATCCACAACCCTGATTTTTGTTCCCGCAGTAAACCCAAGAGAAATACCTGTGCTTTGCTGCATTTCATAAACTCGGTTCACCAATTCAGCGTAAGCGTCTTTATTTGTGCTGCCCACCAATACAACAATTATCCCAGAATATTGTTTCTTATACCTGCTTAACTGTCCAGACAACCTATCAACTTCTGCCAATTTATTGAGATCTTTCTTCAGCTCAACACCAACTGATTCGTCAACGGCTATATCACAAAGATGCCTACCCGACTCTGAAGCAACTTTAATCGGCTTTTGTGGTCCAATGCTGAGTGCGTTGGATCTATTCAAGTTTGTCCTAAGGAATTCTTTTAGTTCGTCTCTATAACCATCTTCAGATCTGTATCTTTTTTGCGGTTTCCATGCGTTTACAAGTCGAAGAACTTCATCGAATAAACTTGTGAGTCCGAACATTTTGATCACAAAACTGTTTAATCAGGTCATAAGAGTCAAAACAGAGAGTATTTCTTTCTCCTCTTGACCCTGCCTGACCAGATATCAACATATTCATCTTTCCTCACCTTCCGTCTTGACTCTGTAATAACCTCTCCTGTGAGGGGTCCACATATATCCTCTTCTTTTTTACCATTTTTATCATCATCACCCAAGTTTCTGTTTCGTTATTTTAATCCTTTCGTATCACTTTTACTTCGGGATATTTTCTTCTTAATCCTTCTAACCACTCCTCGTAGTAGTGTTCGCTAACGGCTACATCAAATAAAACCAAAATTATTTTTTCAAAGTGTTGGGAGTACCTCATACACTTACTAACTATCGAGTCCAGTTGATCTGTTCTGCGTGTGGGGCCCTTGATTTCTATTCCTATATTGTCAATTACAATATCGGGTCTGGAGGCGCCTTTTTGTTTTTCTACATATTTAACATAACCTTTCTTCAGATTTTCCTTTTCTTAAGAGTTACCCAATTCCCTTTATATTTCACTAATCCCTTTTCGAGTTGTGCTTGTTCAAAATCTTCCTGCTTCCATTTTTTATTTCTTCTGGCTTCCCCCATCTTTCGTTTCCCTTTCTATCAACAAATTTCACTAGACCTTTCTTGTGTTGTCTTGCTTCAAACATCCATTTCCGCAGTTAATAAGTGAAGTAAACACAAAGAATTATGATAACTGTGATGCCAACACCAATACCAATATTAACAAGAGCTGGTACCCCAAAGACTATTGCTGCGAGCAACCCAGCTAGGGAAAGAAAAACAACAGCTGCAATGCCTAAAGATCCCAAAACAATGTAAACTAAATATGCAACAATGCTCGCAACGGCTAAAATGCCAGCACTAACGAGGATCGCCCCAACGATTTCTTGTAATTCAAATACTCCAGCTATTATCCACCCAGCCCAAGCAAGAACAATAATAACGAATATCCCTCTAATGATTTCTACTATATCTGTTTGTCCTTTTTTAGTAAACGTGGAGATGACCGTTGGCTTTTTCATGGCTTCACCATTATCTTGGCATCACAACTGGTTCATACTTTTTCTTTTCGTCCCTCAAGTACTGACCTAGTTTTATCGGCTCCTCCCTTATTGCCGTTCTTATCTTCGAGTGCTCTCCGTATTTCTTTATCCTCTGGTGCTTGATCCGCTTGTCGAAAAGCCTGTTGACAGCTTCTATCAGCTTATAGCTCTCCTTCTGCTTCAAGAACATCCTTCCGTTTTTGTTTTCGAAATCGTTCTCACTTAACTTCTGAGCGTATCTGATTAGAAACTCGTCAATCAGACCTCTGAAGACCTCTTGAATATCGCAAACCAGAGATGGCTTAGCAAACTGGATTGAATGCAGATAACCTAAGTATGGATCTAGGTGGGCATACATCACGCCCCTGTAAACTTCTCCCTTCAGGACTTCATAGCCAAGATTTAGCAAATTGTTCAGGGGGTCTTCGGCTTTGTATTTCATTCGCTTTGATGTTTGCAAGAAATCTGGAAACAGGGTCTTGAGATTTCTGAAATAGACTTTTGAACACCTCGATTCTATCCCCATCAGTCTTGGCCTTACGTCATCGACCTTTTCTCCATCGATTCTTTGAAGCTTTTCCACGAGATAATCAAGCTTGTGGCCATCAAACCCGTATTTTTCAAGCAGTGCGATTTGGTTGTTGACTTTGGTGGTCAGAAGCGCCTTCGCAATTTCAACACCTTTTGAGTTGTAATAGGCTTCATACTGCTTTATCCTTGTCTTGACATGCGCGCTCGAAGTTAAAGGCAACATCATGCTTAGAGGTCTTCCTGTATTTGAGGTCATCATTAGGTTGATCCCGTAAATCGAGCACCAGAACAAAGCCGAAGTCGAAACCGTGTTGCCCGGTGTCAAGATGATTTGTTTCACCTTGTAAAATGGGATGCGTTTTATCGGATTGTTGTCTTTGTAAACGATGAAGTTCTCCTTGTCGCTTCCGAGATACTGGCCGAACTCGTTAAGGATTATCTGCGTGTTCTCACCTCGTTCTAGATTTTTTCCACTCCGGAATTTTTCAAAAGCTTCTTCCTTTCACGTGTCTTCATTCGATTTACTTCTCTTTCTAATACTCTCTCCAACCGATGAAAGGGGAAGAAGTCAAACCCTGCTAGCGCGGGTATTGATATCAATCTGTTTAAAAAACCCAAATTGGTGAGTTTCTCCAAAGTTGAAATTGGAATCGATCTTAGCAACAGGTCAAGTTTGAAAAATTCTAAAACTTCTTCGTCCGAGAGATCCCCAAAAACTTCCGCTTCTTTAAGCAATTCGGTTATTTCAGATGTAAGTTCCCTGAATTCCTTCGTTTCCCAAAACCTTCTGAGAATTTTCAGTCTTTCATCAAACTCTGACTCTTTTGATGGAAAGCGCCCAATCTTTTCCAGACTCCTAAATTCTCTGGTTTCCTCTAATTTTCCTGCATGTTTTTGGATAAAGCCCCTTGGTGTTTCCAGCTGTGGAACTTCTGGCATCTTTTCTCTAAGAACCCGCACAGAAGCCACAAGTGCAAGATGGTTCATGATAATCCAAGCCGAGTCGATATCATAACTCATTGGGGGCATCAATTTCTTAACAAGCCATCTGAATTCTTGGGAATCCAAGAGACGAGAGATCATATGTTTTTCAAAATCGGATAGCTCAACATCGTGTTCTTTCAGGGTGCTTTCAATTTCAACTATTAGAGGGTCAACTCGGGCATAAGTTTTCTTTTCCTCATTCTCGGAAAGGGTCCCATTTTCCTTCATTTTCTTTACCCAAGTCGAAACTTTAGAAGTAGGCGGAATATGGGGGGGCTTTACTCCATAAATTCTTTTAGCTATCTCATAGGCGGTAAGAGGTTCACAGTAGGATAACAAATAAATCTTAGAGGGCAGGCCTTCCCGCAGTGGGTTCTCGATTTTCTTAGGCACTATATCACCAATGTTTTGCGTCGGGTATATATCATACCCATCGAGTAATTACCTTAAAGGTCTATATAAGACTTACGTGAACTTGTTTTTGATGATCATGAATACAAAAAAATCGTGGAAGTCTCCAAAACCTGTGCTTGACCTAGTAGTTCCAAGTGGATTAAAACGTGCAGTAGAAGAAGCGTCTCAAAGATTGCAATGTTCTCAGGCTGAAGTAGTCAGAACTGCGCTGTATGCATTTCTCTCGGATCTCTCCTTGATCAGAGAACAAGTCAAAAAAGGGGATATCCGATGAAGAAAGCCATCCCATCTCCCCCAATGGCTAGGAAGCGAAGACAACCTTCCCTAGTCGGCAATCCCCATAAGAAAAAATTGCGAGTAAAGCATAAAAGCGTTGCCGAGCTTGAGGCCGAGATTCGGACACTTAAATCAGAGGTTCGGAGGCTCAAAGCTAAACTCAGGGGGAAACCCAAGCCGAAAATCAGGGTCAGAAAGCCGAAGCGGATCACGAAACAGGAACTTAAGCGATTTCTTAAGCAGGACAAAAAGACCGAAGCCATAGCCCGCTATTACCGAGTTTCTGAGTCCACCATCAAGCGGAAAATCAGGGAGTACGGCTTGAAGGGGCTGAGGAAGAGAGGGAGGAAGCCGTCTGTTGAGAGGCCGAGATTCCCAAAGCCGGAAAGAGAATGGATTCCAACACAAAAATACATCGATAAGCTTAACAGAATCTATCGCTTCGGAAACATCGCATATCCACGTTTTAAGTTCATCAATCCCAGAACACTTGTTTGTTCCGATAGAAAGAGAAACCCGAGAGGAAAGTTCACAACCGTTGGAGCTTACTTCATCGTTGAACAATCGGATGTCTATTTCATCAACACAACTCAAATCAGGTATTCAGACAAGCCCGTTGACTTCGATGAGATCTACGCTTGGGCGAAGGAGAACATGCCCGATATTTTGGCTGAGCAATACCGGAGAGCACCTTTCGTAATCGAGCGGATAATCGCCCTGACTTTCCTCTCGCCTGAACGCAAGCCAAAGGTCATCAAGGCGAAAGGTGGTAGACATGGATAAATCGGTTGAATTGCCCAGGTATCTTGCTGGTGGAGTAAAACCGCTAAGAAATTCTTTTCCGAGAAACGTCAACCTCATGGTATTTGACACGGAAACTGAGGACGGCATTCCTTATCTCTTAACGTTTCACGATGGGATCAGACCGGCTTACATCAGGGTAACTCAAAGAACTGTTTTAGACGAATTCATGAGATATCTGAGCCAGAGATGCGCCAACCACCGAACAAATTTATTATTTGCCCACAACCTGCAGTTTGACCTAACGGCTGTTCTGTGCGAAAAGGAAGATGAATTATTTCGATATTTGAACCCACCAAAACTTGAACACCCACTTGGCACGTTTGAAAAAATCTATTCTCAAAAGGTCTGGTTCGCTAGAATAGGATTGAGAAATGGAGCTTACATCAAAGTTATCGATACGGGCTCTTTTGTTCGAGGTTCACTTTACGAAATATCCAGAAAGTTAAACCTGAATCATCAAAAGGGGATAAGGCCCGAATTCGTCAGAGAAGGTAAGAAACCTAAAACACGAAGTGAATGGCAAGACCTCTACCGTTATTGCAGAGTCGAAATTTTAGCCACATATGATTTAGCCCAATACATCTTGGACATGCACAAGCGTTATGATACAGCAATATCGGTCTCGGCTTCTCAGTTCGCTTCCAAAGTTTTCAAGAAGCACTTTCTAAAAACCAAGATCCCGCAAGTTCCCTCTTGGGTTAGGCGGCTTGCCGAACAATCGATACATGGCGGGAGGGCGAGCACCTTTGTTGATGGAATAGCGGTAATCCCAGACGTGAACTATTACGATTATAACTCCTTTTACCCTTGGGCAATGGCGAATTTGCCACCTTTGACCGAGGGCAAATGGCTGAAGGTTAATGATTTCGTTGATGAGTTTGAAGGGTTCTATTTGGTTGATGGTTATGTGAATAAGTGCAAGTATCCGATAATCCTGAAGAACGCCAATAACTTCGAGTTTGCCAACGATGAACACGTAAGGCGTGCGCCAGTTGTCTCTTATGAACTAAGGGAAGCCCTGAAGCATGACGAAATAGACTTAGCAAAGGTCAAAGGGTATGTCTGGGTTCCTTCCAACCGTGCAGAAAATCCGTTCAAAGACTACGTGGAAGAATTTTACCGTCTAAAGCAAGAAACACCTGAAGATGATCCACGCTATCAAATGTATAAACTCTTGTTGAACTCCCTCTACGGCAAAACATACCAAGCGATCAGGCAAACGGATTACGAAGAGGAGCCTGAGCTTATCTGGGATGAGAGACTAAAGCGGTGTGTTAGAAACAGGATCCTTTACCGCGCCGGTGGCATCTACCTCCCCCATGTTGGATCTTGGATAACCTCGATGTGCAGGGCCAAGCTTCATGAAGATTTGCACCGATACGAAGCGGTAGACTGTGCTACAGATTCGTTCAAGACGAGGAGAAACGACATACCGACTGGTTCGGGTCTTGGCGAACTGAAGCGCGAGCATCGTGGCTTGCTCCTCTTGATTAGACCCAAGCTCTACGTCATGTTTTCGGAGGAGATTCAAAAGGAAGTGATGGGAGAATTTGGAGGGGATCTAAGGGCGTGGTCAAGAAAAAATCTTGACCGAATTGAAGAGCATTTGAAGACTCATCCCAAAGACACGTGGAAGTTCTTCCCGAAATACGCCTTGCACGGTTTCTGGGGAAACGTCATAGAACTGCTCAGGCTTTACAGGGACAAGTCAAACGAATACATAGCTAAGCACATGACCAAAGTCAGAGAAGCGATCAGGCAAAAGAAAAGGGCCAGAGTTATGGAGACCAGGCCGAGAAGGCTTTGGATAAACTGGGAAAATGAGATCAAGCCTTGCGGTTTGACAGCAAGCGAAGCTTTGAAGCGGAAGGAGCTTTGCGTTGCTCCGGAGTGCCATGAATGCGCTTATGCCACAGAATTTTAGAGGTGTACTAATGACATCAAATCTTGTCAAATCTCGGAAAATTGCGTCAAATGTAAGAAAATCACGACATATTGAGGATAATGTAGGCATATCGCTGCAAAAACCATCAAAAAGACATGAAAAAGAGGTATTTTTTACCCAAAGGGTATGGAAAAGACCAGTTTATCCGTGCCAAAAATGGTGAAAAAGACATGAAAAAGATAGTTAAGTGTCCCTTATGTGGCAAATTGCACCAAACGAGGGGAAAACATTACTTTAGGTGTTGTCAAGCAGCGTGGGAAGTCGAAAAGCATCGGATAAGCGATCATGACGAAGGGAGATACAAAGCCCGACCAAGGGATAAAGCGAGGTCAGACATCGAACCCCTCATTCGAAAGATCCTACAAGAGGAGTTGGAGAAGCAGAAGGTTGAGACCTCAAAACACGAGGAGGAAGACAAGCTTATTGAACTGCTGAAAAAGGATGGAGGTCTGAAATATTATCTGAAGAATTTCCTAAAACAAGAGTTTGGGATTCCTTTTGAAGATGAAGTTCTATGAATCTAACTTCTCCAACGCCCCCCTACTGATATAGGCCAGCAAATCTCTAGATTAAAATTGCCAGAAAAACTACCACCTCAACATATTTCGAACCGTTTTTAAGTGCTTGGGAACAAAAGCTCATTAAGATTTTTTAGAGATTACTGTTTCTTTATCAAGCCTTTTATTGAGGGAACTATTGTTGTTGCTTCTTCGCCTACTATCATTAATTTATCTGATACTCTTTCAATTTTTTTAAAAATTTTACCCCAGAAACCCATTTTTAACAAAGATTGCATATAATCTTTAATTCTACCAACAGCATCCTCTTCGCTATAAATCAGTTCGACGGCTGATGCTCTCTCCGCCATTTCTTTTTTTATTACCCCCCACTCGACAAGCCTTTTCATGTCAACTTCTTTTTCAAATGATTTTAGAAATACGGGTCTTATGTCAGCTGAAGATATTGCGCTTACTGGAATTTCAAACCATGTGCCAGCAACTCCACTTAATTTTGGAGCCCCACTCTCTGAAATTGTCCTCGCTTCAAGCTGGTACAAAATAAGAAAAGAAAGCCGTTTGTTTGTTAAGTAAAGATTGGTAGCAGAGAAAGAAATAGGGATTTCCCGTCTTTCTCTTCCGATTAATTTTTTAACTTCGGCTTCCTTGACGAAGATCGTTGGAGTTACTACTTTACTTTCGAAAATTAATTTTTCATTTTCATCCAATTCTTTAAAAACTCCGATTATTTTCATGAAATCACCATTTATGTTAATCTTAACCTTATTATTTTTATGGCAATAGTTTCGAGAGGATTGAATCTGAATTTCCGACAATTTCTATTTAACCCCTATAACCTCCCCGCTTGATCTATCCACTTGAAACCTACGCATACGTTTTATCCCCCGCGACCTGAGACTTGCAGGCAAAAGCGGGTCAAAGCCAAATGTGGTTTCGGTCGGAATCTCGAATTCTACATCGACGCTCCAAAAGTCCTGCTCTCTCCATATCTTGGTAATCCGTATAGCTCTAACATTTTTATACCTAGATCTTATCCAACTCATCACAGTTTTTTCAACATCTTTCATATCAATAGGCAAATTTATTCCTCACATTTCTTATTTTTAAGCTTTCCAAAGCGCCAGCGCAAGGCCGATCAAAAACGTTGCGGATGTGTACGGCAAAACGTCTAAGTATCCCTCACCCGATTCGTACAACTTAGGCAGGAATTCCATCGCTTTACCCCACAGGTCTTCAAAAGTCATGGTCATGGATCCGGTGGCGACTAAAACGATTATTAAAGCTACTACAGCCAAAGCCAACTTTATGACTTTTTTGATTATTGTCCCCACGAGCAGACCGATTATAAAAGGCACGACGATTGGAATCAACCAGGCGTATTCGGGAGGGATTGGGACTTGAATTCCTGACACCCCATTGCATGTGATTTTTGACTTTAATAAATGTTGCTTCATAACTTCATAACCCCAATAAGCTACTCTGAACCCAAATCCTGACCCTAATTCGATTTTCGGGGTTTTGGTCGAAGCCGAAAGGAGGAAGAATAGGTAACGTAAAAATTGAAAAAGGACTGTTTAATCCGTATTTCGTTGTTCGCCGCTCAATAAGTGCTCTGATTGGCTAAAACGTATGTTATCTACCTTCAGATGGCATAAAGTTGGGGTCGAAAATGCAAATAATGTAAAAAATATAAACCTTAACTATCCAGTTCTGGTAAGTATTCGTGACTTACCTTGGGAGGTAGCTGGGATCCTCCCTCAAGGGCACGAACCCTAGTGCCCCGTCCGCCAACCAATGGTCGGCGAACCTCTTTCCTATGTTTACGGCTCCGTTGAGATCGGCGTTGTACTCTAGGCCGCACGATAGGCATTTGAAGAAGCTCGAGACCCTTCGCCCTTCGTTTCTCCAAGCCGCTTTCGGAGCCACGCGCAATGACGCCTCACTCCCCTTGCTTCCTTCCCGTAGAGCTTGGGGGAGGTGATGTTGGCCTCCTCCGACAGCACCACAGACGCCGCGAGAAAGCGCTCCCCCAAGTCCACTGCGGGACGGACGAGCGAAGCGTCAGCTTGACCTCTCGTTTAACGACCAGATGGAGGAAGAACTTCCCCCCGCGCTTGGTGATCTGGGAGTCCGAAACCTCCCCCCTTGGACTAACAGGCGCTCGTGGTTTTTCCGCATCCGCAGGGGGCACCAAATCCTGCCTGGGGGTCGGGATCGAGATGAAAAACCGGGCAAATTTATTGTCGGTCTCCACGATCTTGAATGCGTCCTTATCGAGGAGAATAGGGGATTTGCGCCCGTCTTTTGCCTTCCAACTGAGCGACCTATAGTAGGAGGATAGCCTAGTCTGCTCCCTCAGCTTCTTGTAGTCCCTCTTGGGCGCGATCCCACGCTTGGAGGTCTTCCAGTTCCCCTCAGCTCGCTTCTCGTGAGGCCGTGCGGTTCAGCCCTCACGGTTTTGGAGACCAGCATCAGAGTAACTTGGCGTTCCCCCTAAATCCTTAAGCCACGAATATTTACTAGAACCCCTATCCAAAAGGTGCTTCGTCGTCCTTGACTGTTATTGGGTTATTTGAGGACTCATTCGAACAAAGCTTCCAAACACTGCCCCCCGATGGAATTAAAGATTGAAACACCGAAATGAAAATGAATGCCTCGCCCATACGTCATCATGAACGCCGCGATGACACTCGATGGAAAAATAGCCACAAAGGGGGGGGACAGTCGAATCTCATGTTCTAAAGATTTAGATAGGCTCCATAAGCTCAGGGCCAGTGTGGATGCCGTGATGGTTGGTGCCGGCACGGTGCTGGCAGATGATCCCTCCCTCACCGTGAGGAGGGCCAAAGGAAAGAACCCGATGAGGGTGATAATCGATGGAACGGCCAGAGTTCCACCGGGTGCAAAAGCATTGGATAATTCATCAAAAACGATTGTGGCGGTCTCCCGGAGGGCGAGAAGAGACAAAGTGAAGAATCTACAAAAGGTGGGGGCCGAAGTGATCCAGGTCGGAAGGGACGAAGTAAATTTGGCCCTCCTCCTCAAGAAGCTTTACGAAAGGGGAGTTCGGAGACTCCTTCTTGAGGGTGGCTCAACCCTTAACTGGGCCATGCTCAGCAGGGGGCTCGTGGACGAGATAAGGATAGCGATCTCCCCCCGCATTGTGGGAGGCACCGAGGCCAAAACGCTGGTGGGAGGGGAGGGTTTTTTTAGAGTGAATGAAGGGATAAAGCTGGAGCTCTTAAGAATTTCGAGGGTCGGGGAGGATCTACTCCTCACTTATCGTCCTAGGGGTTCGAAGTGTTGAAGAGAGTAGGAAACAAGCTGTTCCTTGTCGGGGTCGCGCACATTTTTCCTCAGAGTTCGAGAGAAGTCGAAGAAATCATAAAGAAGGAAAAGCCTGCCGTCGTGGGCTTAGAACTATGCCAAGAACGATATGACATGTTGAGGAGGGGTGCCTCCCAGCCATCAAGCAACGAAATGATCGATCAAAAGACCTCTATACCGATACTCTGGCGCCTCATGCACTACCTGCAAAACTACCTGTCTCGCCACACCGGAACTCCGGCTGGAAGGGAAATGATAACAGCTGCAGAGGCGGCTCGCGAAGTTGGGGCTAGAATCGAGTTCATAGACCAAAGCTTTCGAACCACCATGGAAAAGCTCATTTCGAGAATGGGTACTATCGAAAAAATGAAGCTACTGGTTATGCTCTCAACAGCCATGTTACCCATAGGCAGGAGATTGGATTTAGAGAAGTTCACCGAGGAAGAAACGGTGGAACGAATCCTCCGGGAGGTGAAGAAGATCTCGAAAACTATGTACGAAGTGCTCATCAAGGAAAGAGATTGGTACATGGCTGAGAAGATTTCACTTCTCCTCACCAAAACGGATGGCAAAATCGTTTGTGTGGTGGGGGCCGGTCATCTGCCGGGTATCTCTCGAATCCTCTCGAAGAGTTGGGTGGGAAGATACGAGTGGGAGGCCTCGGACTGCTTTTATACCTAGAAACTTAGTTTAAGTGATGCAAGCCTACGTCTTGATAACCGTGGCCATAGGGAAGGTCAAATCGGTTGCCAAGGAACTCAGAAAGGTTCGAGGGATCAAATCTATCCACACGGTCACGGGACCCTACGACATCATCGCTTTCGTGGAAACAAAGGACCTAGCATCGCTCACGAATACCGTGGTGGGGGGAATCCACCGGATAAAAGGCGTTGTGGATACAAACACTGCGATTGTAGTAGAAATTTGAACTCGGCGACCGATTCAGATTTCCTGCACCTGAAAGTGGAAGTAGGAATGATCTTCGGCTAGGGGGAACTATTCATCCACCGAAACTATCCCAAGTGGTAGCCCCGTCCGGATTCGAACCGGAGTCGCGAGGTCCAGAGCCTCGCAGGATTGACCATTGGGCCCGCCTAACCGTAAAGCGGCCTACCCCACGGGGCTACTAAATTAGATAAGCCTCTGGACTCTCAAAAACTTTCTCCAAAAACCCCGTAGAGGTAACTGAACCAAACTCCTTGCTCTAGCTTACCTCCTATAAAAGACTGCAGAACGAGTTAACGGCACAGAGTGGTAGCCCCGACCGGATTCGAACCGGTGTCACGGGCTCCAAAGGCCCGTAGGCTTTTATGGGGCTTAAGCCTGACCATTGGGCCCGCTAACCTAAAGCGGCCTACCCCACGGGGCTACCAGCTTAATTTTTGCCATCGTTGGCTAAAAATTTGAGTTTTAAAAGTGACACTCCGCGACCGAAATCTATCCTCCACACCTGTCTGTTCGACCGCCAGGTCAAACTTCGAGAATTCTCTTGATCTTGTCTCTTAAGAGGAAAATTATCTCTCGCTTGACTTCGCTGAACTTTCGTCCGAGTCTCGCCTTCCGCTTGAAGACCTTTCTGAAAACCTCTTCACCCACGGAATCGTCGTTTTCAACGGTGAGTATTACCGATCCCTCACTCAATTGAGATCCCTTCAACAATTTGTCTTCATCTCCATCCACGATGCCCAATATCGGGACTTGCAAACGGAAGAGGATATCCCCCACTATCGAAGAAGTATCATCTCCTACAACCACCACACCTTCTACACCCCAAGCTAGATCGTAAACATCGTATCCCGCATGATCTATGAAAACTACTCCGCTTCTTTTCGGGATCTCGATCATCCTCGGCTTTTTGGTCGTGAACCTCAAGGAAGAAGTGGTCTCAACTCTAATTTTCTTCAGATCGATCTTCTCCAATTTTTGCAGCTTTCTCAAACCCCCAAGTTTTAGATCCACTCCGACGAACTCCGTCAAGACCCCATTCTCCTCCACTAAAATGACATTTTCCGAGTTGGCCCTTCCAATCACTACTCTGTTAACCATTACATAATCCCCCACCTCCACCCCTAAGATTCTCCTGTATTTCTTCCCACCAGAGACCCAAAAGGTCTCACCAAAAGCTGGGGCTTCCTTTAACTCAAGCCTAAGTCCACTCGCTATCCAGGATGAGAGTTCTCTAGCCTCCTTGTTCCAAGGGATCACACACCTGCTTTTTGCCTCTATCTCCACCAAAGGTTTTGTGATGCCCGAGGACTTCAAGAGGTGCCAACAGTGCGCATGACTTTTCAAAGGGGAAGTCGCGTACATCGGTAAGACGAAAGCATCAACCGTCTTCGAAATTTTCGTGAGTATCTCACTGGGCTCTCCCTTAACGAACTGGATTTCCCTTTCCAGACCGCTATCGAACAAAGCAGTTCTTCCCATCGTGCCGTATGTCGTGGGTAGAACCTCGTGTTTGGTTCTCAAAAAATCTATGATCCGTTTGGCCCATCCGCTGTCAAAGATTCCCGGCATGTGGAAGAAAACTGCAATTTTCAGTCAATCACCCTAATCACTTGAAAAATTCTTCTGATATATTTTTGAATTTGTTTCATATGAAACAAGTAATTTTTAAATACACATTTTCGGTTAGATAAAGATGGTTCCTGAGTCGAAATATCCGATAATCCTCGGAACAATCGGCATAACCATCTCTGTGATCGTAGGAATGGGGATCGGACACATCATAGGGAGTAAGCTCATCACCGAAAACACTCTCACGATCGTGGACTCCGCCGGTAGGTACGTCGAAGTCCCCCTACCATTAGAACGTGTAGTGGTTCTTAACAGCGATGCCGCTGAGACGATATGTATCTTGGATGCCGAAAACAGAGTGATTGGTGTAAACGACTACACCGCTACCAAAGACTCGGTTACCAGAGAACTTGGAATTATATTCGAAAACACTCCCACAGTAGGTAAGTGGTATTCCCCCAGCTATGAGAGGATAGCCGAACTCCATCCGCAGATAGTAATAACATATGAGAAATGGCCTGGACCCGAGCTAGAAGAAACTTTGGAGTCCCTCGGGATCAAGGTCGTGCGGCTCAATTGCTACGAAGTGGACACGCTCATAAACGACATAAAAACGATAGGATTGATGTTTGGCAAGACCGAAAGGGCTAACGAATACGCTAAGTTCATCCAGTCTTGGATGGATAAGATAAAAGATCGTGTGAAAGATCTGGAACCTGGGGAGAGAGTTCGAGTATATTATGAGAGCGCCACAGGTTACACTTCAAACTCGGAGGGCGCAGCACACAAACTCATAACCATTGCTGGAGGAATAAACATCGCTGCCGCCGAGCCCGTGCCCTATCCTAAAGTGAGTTCAGAATGGATACTTGAACGAGATCCAGATGTGGTAATAAAACTCACGCCGAAGACACTCCGATGTGGATACGGTGTCTTGGACACGGAAGACCTCCAAGAACTGATGGAGGATATAACAGGAAGAACTGGATGGCAGGAGCACATGAAAGCTGTGAAAGAGGGGAGAGTTCACCTCCTCTCACAAGCCGTTTGGCTGGGGCCTAGAGAGGTGGTTGGTATGTGTTATTTGGCCAAATGGTTTTATCCACAGCTTTTCGAGAACTTGGATCCAGAGCTGATTCACCGCACCATCTTAGAGAACTTCATAGGACTCGAGTACAAAGGGGTGTTCGCGTACCCGTGAAAACTCGAGGGAGGATTTACGACAGATTAACCGCAGAAAAATTTTTCACCCTCCTACTCCTATGGGTTCTGCTCTTGCTCACAGCTATCGTAGCCACCACGCTAGGAGCCGCTGACCTGACTTTTAGAGATACGATCTCTGCTATCGTTTCGAAAATCACCCATCCCCTCGAGCCCCTGAGGGGGGTGAAGGAATTCATAGTTTGGGAATTCAGGCTACCACGCGTGCTCATGGCGATAGTGGCCGGCGGTGGTCTCGCAGTTTCTGGGATCACGCTACAGGCAACCCTCCGAAATCCCCTTGTAAGCCCCTACACCATTGGTGTGTCCTCCGCCGCCGGCTTCGGGGCTGCCTTAGCCATCGTGCTTGGGGTGGGGATGGTTGGAGGATCTAAGTATTTGGTCATTACGAATGCGTTCATCTTCTCGTTACTCGCGGCTTTCCTAGTCTCTGGAATAAGCGGATTGAGAGGGATGACCTCCGAATCTGTAATTTTGACGGGGATCGTCGTGATGTACATGTTTGCAGCCATGACCTCCCTCTTAGAATATGTAGCTGAACCCGATGCACTTCAACAAATCGTTTTCTGGTTAATGGGGAGTCTCAACCCCACCACCTGGGAAGAACTCGTTCCTGTCACCATGATGATGTTTTTGCTACTTCCCCTACTGATCCGGATGACTTGGGATCTCAACGCTGTGAGTGCCGGAGACGAAATCGCGGCCAGCTTAGGTGTCGAAGTGGGATTCGTCAGAACCGCTTCACTCGTTCTAGCCACCCTCATCGTCTCTACCGTGGTGTGCTTTACCGGTACCATTGGATTCATCGGACTCGTTGCTCCACACATGGCTCGAATGACGGTTGGGGGGGACCATAGATTTTCGTTGCCATGCGCTTGTCTGATGGGAGGCCTTCTCTTGTTGGGAGCAGATACCGTGGCTAGAACGATCATTGCACCAACCGAGATCCCGGTTGGGATCCCGACATCCCTTATGGGGGTGCCCTTCTTCGTGTATCTCCTCATGAAAGAGAGAAGGAGGTATTGGGGATGAAAATCGAGATATGTGGGATTTCGTTCGACTACGGAAGCACCCGAGCACTCCACAACATCACAATGAAGGTGAAGGAGGGAAGCGTGGTGAGTGTGGTGGGCCCAAACGGCTCAGGCAAAACCACTCTGTTGAGGTGTATAGATCGCATACTGAAACCCAAGCGGGGGACGATAATGGTCGACGGAAGGGAGATAAGTGAATTGGGATCCAAGGAGCTATCAAAGCTCATCGCCTACGTGCCGAGGACGTATCCGAATGTTTTTCCATTTCGCGTTCTCGATGTCCTCATGTTGGGAAGGAAACCCTACATCGGATGGAAACCCAGCACTCGTGATATCGATGTAATGTGGGATATTCTGAAGCGTATGAAGTTGGAGGCCCTAGCCCTCAGATACTTCGATGAACTCAGTGATGGTGAGAAACAGAAAGTCATGATAGCCAGAGCTTTGGTGCAAGAGCCCAAGATTCTGCTTTTGGATGAGCCCACCGGGAACTTGGACATCAGACACCAACTCGAAGTGCTCGCTTTCATCAGGAGTACTCTGAAACACGAAAAACTCGTTGTACTCATGGCCATGCACGATCTGAACCTAGCATCCAGGTTCTCCGATGAAATGATAATGCTCAACAACGGGAAAATCCTCGCGATAGGAAAACCTGAGGAAGTCCTGACTCAAAAAAATTTGAAGAATTGCTATGGTGTAAAGGTGAAGGTGCTATGGGAAGATGAAAAACCCCAAGTTATCCCCCTCCGACCATTGTGAACACTGCTCCAGCAGGGGCACCTCATCCCCTCGTCATCCGCTCCTCTTCCGATTCTGAACGATTACGAAAAACAGTGGGAGATCAGTCCCCCCAGTACCCTATTTTTTTCCATAACCCAACTAGGACCCCCATACAAACTAAGAGAAGGAGGATCGCGGAGATACAATAGAGAGAGGAATCTGGAAGACCGTAACCGAGTACGGGTATGGAAGCTATGGCGAAGAGAGGCATAACTAAAACGAACATCAAAGGCATTCCACGCACGTAATCGGTCACCGCTGGAGTGCTGAGTTCGGGATCCACTACCCTACAAAGGGCAATACCTGAATCCATCGTTCCCGTAAGGGTTCCGTAACATACGAGCGTTCTCTCGAACCGATAATTCCGCCAGATTTTCCTCGGCAACCAAAAGAACACCAGAAGTGTTGCGAGCCCGCCCATGAGAGCTATGAGGACCAAGGGTACTGCATACTCGCTCACCACCGGTATGGAAATGGCCGCCACCGACGCAGCTACTGTGTAATCAACGCATGCTCCAGCCATGTGTCTCTGGACCCCGGGAGACAACAACTTATCCCCACCAGTTCTTTCGATAATCATCCTAACCACAAAACCCGTGATCACCGTGAGTATGAAAAGTACCCCCCAGACAGCATTGACCGAAATCAGTTCATCCACACCCTTCGCCACCATGTATGCCAACATATAGACCAATCCGCCCAGGGCTATCTGAACCGTAAACGTGTCCACCACCTCTGAAGAGGTTGTGAGTTTTCCAACCGGTCTCTGTTTCCTCTCGGGTAGTATCCCGCTCCAAACCTCTTTCGGAACACTCTTCATGTCCTTGATCTTGGTGCTCAAACCTTTCCCTATTCCGCGATTCAACAACATCACCCCGACACCATAAGCCCAGAAAAAACCTATCACTCCGAAAATCAATCCCACGTCCCCACCATGCGGGAACCCAGCGGACTCCCAGCTCGAACCTATCGCGAACGCTTGTCCTGGACCGGAAGCATAACCTATCCCCATAAGCGCGCCGAAGGCTGGGAAGAGAGTGGGCATGAACGTGTATAAAAGAACGAAGGTTAAAGACAGCCCCACTAAAAGTTGCAGGGCAAAAACAAAACTCATTAGAATACCCGTACTAGCGGCTTGACCATAAGTCCCCTTTCCCATAGGAATACCTAGAACTAGAAAAGCAAACGTTAGATTCAACAAATGATATACCATATCCTTCAGGTGATAAAATGGAACCAAACCGAGAACTTGGTGGCTCAACAAAAGTCCGAAGATCCCCGCTACCAGTGCATTCGGCATTAGAACTCTTTGAAAGATTTTGATCTTTGCACGCAGGAGAGTTGAGAAGAGAAGGAGCGCGCTGAGGAATACGAAATCTAGCACGTACGACCATCCTATTCCCATGTTTTTCCCTCCACCCGTCTAAGCTACACAATCGCCCGCGCTTGAAAAACTTTAGACCACCCCGTTTAAAGGTATTGACATGGGATGGTCTAACTCTCCAAACTCAGTTCCATTTTGATGAAAGTATTTATTCCCAAATTGGGTAAATCATATAATAGGAAGAAAATGGCCGGCTTCTTGAAGTGGGAGGAAGTATTCAAGTCGAGTTTAGAATCGGATGAAAGCTTCAGGGAGACTCTGAAAAAAGTCCTGAGGGAGCTGCGCTTGGATATAAAAGAATTCAGCAGGATCTCGGGCATATCTGAAAGTTCCCTCTACAAGATTATCTCGGGAGACAGACCCAACCCCCGTCTCTCAACGTTTCGAGAGATAGTGAAGGCCATAAGAAAACTTGAAAACGTGGAAGGGGGTCGGGAACCTTTTATCGCTATAATCGCAGCAAGACCAACGCTCGACTCGATACAAACCCAGTACATAAGTGTGCACGGGCAGAAGATCAAAATAAAGGAATACGGAGCAACAACCATTGAGGACGTGATCATTGCTGCCCTCAACGCTGAACAAGAGGGAGCCAAAGCTATTGTGTGCGCACCCATTGTAAGCACTACTCTTGAGAAGATCGTGAAGGTGCCGATATCCGCTTGTCCCGTGTTGCTCTGTAGTCAACCACTCCTTGAGGCTGCTAAGACCGCAGCCGCAAAAATCCTCGGGGAAGAGACAAAAACTTCTCGGCGAAGGAGTTAAATACATTTTTTCCTCTGTTAGAAGATGACCGGAAGTATCGAATCAGAATTGTTCATCGCCGGTATAAGGAGTTTTCTAAACGTCTTGATGAGCAACATCGAAGCCCAGCCGGATTTCAAAGAAAAAACGAAGGGAAAAGATTTCTCCCTTTCCCCCGTGATAAGGGTTCCCGATCCATTTAAGGAAAAAGGTATGAGCGATGTTTACATGCACATCCGTTTGGTGGATCAACGCGTGGAATCCGAAGTGAGTACAAGCCCTTTCGAAGCGGATGTTGTGTTAGAAGGAGAGTGGTCCACGTGGAAGGATATTCTCTCTGGACGAGAAGAACTCTCTAACGCTCTAGCGGAAGAAAAGCTGAAAATCACCAAAGGTGTTGATAAACTGGACTTCGAACTCATATCGTTGATAGCAGGGGGAATGAGTAACTCAACAGTCCCAGATAGCGTGTTTAAGTTGATCGAACCCTGAAATTCTCCTCCAACCCGAGCTCCTTGAGTTTCTCAAGAGTGGGGAGCCCTGTCTTCTTATCCCATCCCCTTTCCTCATAGTATTCTTCCAACAATTTCTCCACCTCCGCTCTTGAGATGCGTATCTCACCATAGTAATCCATCAGCCCACATTCACCTTCCGGAGTTTTCCTCGGATTAAGCCAAACCTCCGAACATCTGTAGTCTTCTTTGGAGAATCCTTCCTCGGCGTTCAAAAGCTTCCAAAAAGTGAATGCTCTCTCTCCACCCTTCTTGAGTTTGTCTACACTCGTTTGAATCCCGGTAGCTGATGAATAAATTTTCGCTATCCACCTCAGGTTCAGGTATTTTATTCCCAAGAAACCCCAAAGCGCATGGACAATACACACCCCCAAACTGTTGTAAACCGCCATCCGATCCTCAGCATGTCTGGCGTACCTCCCCACGTTAAACCTTCCGAACCTGTGATCGCCGAATATCCGGTGAAGCTCCTCTTCCGATAAGCCCATGTCCTTCGCGTCCACCTCCCTGAGAACCTCGAGTGGCAAGTTCGGGATAGTGTAAACCGATTGGGTTCCCCCGTGATGAGGTCTCGGGCTCGTGAAATGAGAAAACGCTTGGGGATGAAGTCTGGTGAATCTCGCATCTTGAATGACATCACAACCCCTGAAGACTCCTGTCCCCTCTTCGAATTCATCTGGATCGGCACCTATCCGTCTGGCCAATGGATACCACCCATCCGCTAGGATTTTCCCGAATCCACTTCTTGATGCTACTTGTTCGAAGAGTCTCAGGTAGACATCGAATTTTCTCTCCAGAACCTCCCCACCTGTTGTCTTCTTCGAAATTTTGCCCCTCCCATACAATCTCGTGACCCAGTTCACGAGCTGGCTTGTGGTGAAGTAACACATCCCGGCCCTGTTGCAGATATCAAGCAACTTGACGGCTTCTCGCGGATCTTCGAGTTCTAGTCTTTGTCCAACCCTAGCTGGAAGCATGTACGAGCCGGTGAAGGAAGCAAGACCCCTGTATTTCCCATCCTTTATGCAGAAATCCACCCTACAACTCATAGGACACCCATAGCAAGCTGAATTTCTCTTTTTACACTTGAACTCGACCCAACGTTCCGGCCCGTAGAGTTCCGCCCATCTGGAATACTCCCAAACCCCCTCCCGAACTAGGGGAGAGTGAACCGCCCACCCTGCCGTTATACCGAGAACGCGCCATTCAGAGAGGATCGGATTTTTCTCTATGTCTTTTCTCCACTCTCTAACCCACCGCAGGAATTCGTCCGGTTCTGCTATCCGAACCCCTCCATCTCCCCTGACGGCTATGGCCTTGAGATTTTTCGATCCCATCACCGCCCCCACCCCGAATCTCCCCAACGTGGCAAAGCGATCGACGATGGCCATCCCGTATCTCACCAACTTTTCCCCAGCTTTGCCTATTGAAATCACGGCTGCATTCGGGTGTCTGCGGAGGAGCCAATCGGTGGTTTCGTACGTATCCATTTTTCCCCATAGATCCGAAGCATCGAGTATCTCAGCTCCTTTGTTTTCTATACTCAGGTAGACGGGTTCACTCGCTCTGCCGGTTATTATCACATGATCGTAGCCCGCTTTCTTTAGCATTGGGCCAAATTTTCCACCCGCAACCGCACAGTCGATGAAATGCTTCCCCGCCCTGTCCGCTATTGGTGACTTCGTTGTAGCCACAAGCTTGACCGCTCCTGGGACTGCCGTTCCGACCAGTGGACCTGCCCCCAGGATCAGGGGATTTTCTGGAGAGAGAGGATCCACGAGCGGCTTGCTCCAATCTCTGAAAAGTTTTAAGTTGATTCCCCATCCCCCGATGAATTTCTCGATCAGCTCCTTGGAGAGTGTTTCACTTTCCACTTTTCCTCTATCCAAATCAACCTTGAGCACGAGCCCCGAATATCCGAAATAGTCCACACCCTATTTCAGAATGGACTGCTAAAAGGTTTGGGTCCCAGGTTCTGTCACGCAATCTGGAGTACGCAACTGATGGGTTCGCAATCATTTCCCACACCCGGCCGAACCTCACCCTTCATCTTCGGGTTCGGCAATGTTCACCCAAGCTATGCGGTCCCTCCCCTCGATCCCACAACTGCCGGCGCATTGATCATCATAACGTCTAGGGTTACGAAAGCCAACATCACCCCTCAGTATAGGGTGTGGATGCCGACTAAAACGAAGACCGATTGCGCGAAGAACCGGTTCCCAAAAGTTTTAAAAGATTCCCGCCTCTTATTAGGCCGTGGGAGAAGATCTCAAGAAAGCTGTTGAGGAAGCCCTAGAGTTACCTGTGGATCAACTGAAGGAAAACCTGATTCCCCTTTTGAATGGCATAAAAGAATTCGGTGTAGCACAGCTGATAGAACTCGTCCCCGATCTTGTTCCAAAGCTCATCAACAAGCTAAAAAATGTGGACGTGATCAAGTTCGTGAAAGAGGCCCCTGAAGCTTCTGCTAAGTTCATGGATTTATTGTGGGAGGGGATAAGTGTCATGGTCGAGAAGAATCCTGATATCAAGGAAGCGCTAAAAAAAGCTGGAGAAGTGTCAGTAAATTTCGAAGCAATAGACAGTCCCATGAAAGGTCACTTGAAGATATCTGAAGGAAAATTATCTGGGGGGGGATATCCACTTGCGAATGCGGATATGACCATCAAAGGATACACCAAATCCTTGATAGGTGTGCTAGTCGGGGAAATAGATCCTACTGAAGCTTTTTTCAAACAGGTTATAAAGATGGAAGGGGGAAGTATTCCCCTTGGGATGAAAGTTTCATCCGCGATGATGGAAGTAGCAGAGCTGTTTAAGCAGGGGAAATAAATTCAATCCACTTTCTTACCCATCTTCTTATCCGCTAGTTTGCTGTAGTGTTCCACGTTTTTCCCAGAGCCGTCATAACCCTCTTCCACCATTATCTCCACTTTTTCTCTTGTTATGTCGAATGGCCAGATCTGTCCCTGGTTACAGTCTAATGGTGGAAAGTCGCTTGGCCTGATCGGTTCGATAGATGGATCTATGAGAAAACTGAATCGTCCGACTTCGTCTACGGGTGGGAGTTCGCCCGTCTCGGGATTCAGACCCCCATCGGCCTCTAACAATTCCAAGAACTCCTTGCTGGGAGGAGTCTCCAAATACCTGTCCAGGTTTATCACCTCCATCGAGGGAGGGATAGCTCTCGCCATTGCCATAGGTGGGACTATTCCCTTGACGTGCGGATAGAACTGACCGTGATCGAAGATGAATTTCCTGATCTTGAAGAGATGAGGAACCTTCTTCTCATTACAAGCATACTTATGAATTGCGTTGTATCCACCTAAGAAAAGCTCACTCATCCGCTTAACGAAAGTCTCTTGAGGCAGGTTGAGCAGAGTTCTCAGGATCGGAGGAATCGGTACATAAGAGAACAAATTATACTTCACACCTAATGCGCTCGTATTCAATCCGTAGTACACGTAAAGGAAAAACTCACTGCTCATTAGGGCATTCTGCGCGATCGTGCTGATGTATGCTGAGACACATGACATGTACAACGTGGCGTGGAGCCATTTAGAAAAAACTTCTGTCCGCATATCGTTCACTACATCTCTAACCCCCATCCCCCAGTCATATGGATCCCAGTACACCTTCGGCACATCCCTTATCTTCACTCCAGTTCTGAGGTGTCTCCGGTTTAAACGATCGTCTAGCTCCTCTCTGTTTGAGGCTCCCGTCCAGCTTTCAGTACTTGTGAGAAATGCTCTCTCGTCTTCTTCATCGAAATATTGGGAGATATCACTCGCAACCCCTACGGTCCATCTGTGCACGGGGAATCCATCCTCGTTATGATACCCATTTATCCAGTAAACCTCTCTGGAGAAATCATCCACGTGCACGTACTCAACGGTCGCATATTTCCCGTAAAGCATTTGACATGTGCTCTTTCCCACATCCGGCTTACAAAGATATGCAGGGGGATGGCTCAAATAACACAGGTTCTCAATACAATACATCTCATCGGGAGAAGGGGGATTTTTAGCCACACGGTTCGTGGTCTCGACTGCTTGATCCACTCTGTAAGACCATTCAACAAAATTCTCGTATTTCAACCTTCGCCACACTTCTGGATCCATGTGGAGTTCCCTGAAGACGTGTCGCCACACGGGCATTACCATGAATATTTCCGCGTTAGTTGGGATGCTACCCGGGAAAGGATTGATCACGTCTAACCGTTTCCATACCTTATCGAACCCCATTCCCCTAAACCACTCTTCCCACTCAGCCTTCAGCTGTTGACTTCTCTCCTCCATCATCTCCGCCATATTCCCACCTCACGGAAGTTCGGTATTGGATACAAAGGTGATTGTGAGTCTCGTGTAGCCGTCAAGTCTCTTCGCAAATTCTGGCAACCTTCCCCTAAAATGTATTTCTCCGTCCATGATCAACCAGATGAGATCCTCACCCTTCACCACCTTCTCAAATGAAGAGTATTTGCCCCTGATCATTCCCGTGTGTTCCTCCCCTTGCTTTGCCGGTCTGAATTCGGTTATTTTCCCACCCTCGATTTTGATGATGAGATCCGCCCGGTTTTCCTTCTTCATCGCCTGAAAATACGCGGGATCCACCATCCCGCTCCCCAATATAGACTTCTCAAGTTCACCCGAGATTTTGGATAAAGGTAACTCCTCCACGATCCAAAGGATCGTCTCGTGCGAATCCTTCAAACTTTCAACGTTCGAGGAGTCTGAATTCCATTTTTCTTTTATGGTTTCAAACCACTCTTTGGTTATTACGAGAGGCACAGATTAATTACTCAAACATTCCTTAAAAATTTTCATTAACGGATTCGCCGTTTTGGCTCGATAGCTGAGATTCCTACAAAAACGCGAAGAGGTGAGGAAAAAGAAACGGTGGCCATTTTTTGGTGGGAGCTGGAGAACCATGAATGCAGAAATCGTGGGGACCCATGTCTCCAAAACTCTTCAGAAAATCGTCCCACCAGCTTATATACGACCTACTGAAAATAATCAAAAAAGATGACCGCTGGGCAAGAAAACCGACAGAACTCCCGAGAAGTCTTTGATCGTCTTAAGTACATTTTCGATCCACACTCTGTGGCCGTGATAGGGGCATCCGGTTCTCCGTTAAAATGGGGAACTATAATTCTGAAACACATCATCGATGGAAAGTTCGAGGGAGAGGTTTATCCGGTGAACCCAAAGGAGAAGGAAATAATGGGACTGAAAGTCTACCCTAAAGTCCCTGAAGAAACGGACCTCGCAGTGGTGGCCACACCTGCCCGCACGGTTCCGGCCATCCTTCAAGAATGTGTGGAGAGAGGAGTAAAAGCGGGTGTGATCATATCGGCAGGATTTCGGGAGACGGGGGAGGAAGGCAAAAGACTTGAGGACGAACTCATAAAGATCGCTGAAGAAGGACGCTTTCCTTTCGTTGGACCAAACTGCATGGGTGTCTTCAGCGCAACTTCAAACTTGTTGGCACTTATGGCTTCGGTTCAACCGCTTAAAGGGAGCGTGTCATTCATTTCTCAAAGTGGGAACCTTGGAACCCAACTTCTCGACAGGGGAACGTACTACCAGCTTGGATTCGACGTGTTCGTGAGCAGTGGTAACGAAGCTTTCCTTCGATGTGAGGATTTCATCGAGTTCCTACGCAGAAGGAAATCCACCAAGACGATCCTCACTTACATCGAGGGGGTGAAAGATGGAAGAAAATTTTTGAGAGAAGCCAAGGAGACCACCAAGGAAAAACCCATAATCGCGCTCAAGGTGGGAAAAACCAGAGCTGGAAGTGTGGCCGCTAGATCACACACCGGCTCCCTAGCCGGCTCGATTCAAGTCTATCGGGGGGCATTCAGACAAGCCGGGATCATCGAAGCCGAAACTACAGAAGACCTATTGAAAATAGCTATGGCCTTCGATCAACCCATACCGAAGAACAACAAACTCGTGATCTTGACCCGGGGTGGGGGATGGGGGGTGGCAGCTACTGATGCTTGTGATGAGGGGTTAGTGGATATTTCTCCACCTCCACCTAGGATACTGGAGGAACTCAACTCATTCATGCCCCCCTACTGGAGTAAGGGAAATCCTATAGACACGGTGGCTGAACTGGATCCCTCCATTGAGTTCAAGATCTTGAGTATTCTCGAAAAGTGGGATGTGGGAGGCGTGATAATACTTGGAGGATTAGGAGCTTATGCCGTCAGATTCCTTGACAAGGAGATGCGGAAGTACTACGTAGACACGATACAGACACCGTTAGTAAAAAAAATAATTGAATTCAGTAAGAAGGGAAAAACTGTATTCGGAGTAGCACTGAAACCCCTTGACAAGTCGAGGTCGATCAAACTCTTGCGAAGAAACAAAATCCCGGTATACTTCTCACCCGAGGACGCGGGAAAAGCCTATTCAAAACTCATTGAGTATAAGTTGCTGAAGGAGAGGATCAACGGGTTCTGGAAAAACGGTAACGAATGAACCGTTTTTCTTGGGACTCATCACGCTCGGGCTCCTCGAGAGTTCATCGGGGCCCTCCTCACGCTTCTCCCCCGTCAGGGGTGCCCCTTCGGCCAACATCTAGGCCTCGGGATCTCGAAACCTTGGATGGCTGCCATAATGTCGTACTGATCCAAGCCCGCTGTGGTGTTACCTATCAACGTCGCCCTTCCCTCGTATAACGCATTGAAGACGCTGATCTCCCCTCCTAGCACCGGAACGAAGTCATAATAGTCCATCTTGATCCATAGATCGGGTTCCTCCTCTGGAGGACCTTCAAGCACTTGGGTTGGATTCAAAAACAGTCTTACGAATTCCGTCCCTCTCTTGGGATGTCTGATCTCATACACTATGAGACGAGAGGGAGGGGTGCTAGCGACCTCCATCGCCTTCGGACTTTTTATGGACTTCCCGATTATGAAGTCCAGAAAGAGCTCATATGCTGTAGGCTCTCTTCCCCTGTCCCCAACCCAACTCGAGTAAGGCGGCTGCTTCCACCACCCATCCGGGCGTGGTGTGCACATACTGGGAGGAGGAGGCGGGTCTGGGGTAACCCTCTCCACTACAGATGGTGGTTTGGTTTTCTCAAATTCCTCAGCGAACTTCGGGTACATCTCCCGTAGAGAGGGAACTTTCCTCATGTTTTCCCTCAGTGTGGTGGAAGCACGGGATCTCTTTCCCCGGCGGGCATGAACTGTCTGATCGCCGCTTTGGCTATCGCCAACCTCGGGCGCTTGAAGTCGAAGACGAGGTGAGGATCGGCGAATGCCACCTTGACTATCGGACTGAGACACCACGCACTTCCCCTGCCTATCATTGCTGAATAGACAGCTGCTGCTCGCATGTTGCCGTGGGCCGCGCTGAAGGACTGCATCGGGTAGTTTTGACCTCTGAGCTCGGTGAGGTTTCCCTCCTCGGGTCTGAAGCTACAGAGGTAGGGGAGACCTATGTGGTCCTGGATCTCCTGCCCAGCCCAGCCCGTTCTCAACCATCCCTCTTTCATCGCGAATGCTATCGCATAGTTGCCTGCCATCATCCCCATCGTCGAGCTTCCAGTAAGCATCGCTGCCGACGATGCTGCGATCGACCCGATAACGGAGACCCTGTGGGCCCCTCCCCAATGGAACTCAGAGAGGGTGGGGAACTTCTCATAACTCTCCATCGCATACTGCACTAAGGTGTTAACCATTGTCCTTATTGTTTCCCATTTCAAGGGAACCTTCCTCACCCCTTGCATGTATCGGTGGGAGAGCTCAATCAACTCAAGCGACATCTCGTTAAGCACCTCCGAATAAGCCGCCGAGGCCACGGTGTTGGAGAACCCTATTCCCCCGCTCATGTAGAATCCCAGCCATATGACATTGTCCAGCACGGCCCCTATCCCTCCGATACCCTCACTCATCGCATGGGAGTACTTCAGGGCCTCATCCTCATCCTCTTGCACGACCTCTATGAACCTCCTAGCGGGTAGGTCTCGCTCACACTGCATGAAATCACATATGAACCCATCCGGGAATCCTCCGGGCTCGTTGGTCCCCCGCATCCGCTGGTACCACATCTTGTTTCCCATCCGCACCACGCGGGCGTGCTTGAAGGAGAACGCGAGGTCCGAGACTATGTGCTCTCCC
>JAPDJF010000017.1 GCA_029259185.1 Hadesarchaea archaeon | reverse complement strand
TTCAGGGTTACAAACTCCCTCGGCCTGATGGATATCCTCAGAGTACCATCGGAGTTCAGTTTCGAGACGAGCTTCGAGAGCCTGACAATTGGACGCTTGGCCACGGGGATCCCTTTGTGCTTGTGCTTCCTCCACGACCTGACAATGGAGAGAGCTGTTCGATATGCCGTAACCAAAAACTGGGTGTTGTAGTCGTATCGCTTTTTGAGCTTCGCGTAAGTAAGGTGGTGAATCCTGCCCAAGGAAGTTACTCTTGCCTCTACCGCCGCCCGGATGCAGGAGTTCACCATATCTAGGTAATCTTTCAATAACTGCCGAATCTGCTCGTTCGGTTCATATCTGAACTGAACGGATTGGATCACTTCCAATTTTATCCCAAGGTAAATACGCCTTACAGAACAAAAGCTTATTTGAACTTGAAACAGCCTGCAATGTTTGTTAATACTTTTCCTCGATCGCAACAAGTTTAGCTACGCTTCCAACCCGAAATCAGTAAGTCTGGTAGCTCCCCAGTGAATCCTCATGAATTTTTCTTCTTACTTCAACAAGCAAGTGAGAGAGATGTCTCTCCGCTTCGATGAGATCCATAGATCCTGGGTACAAAACTGTGATCGGATTTGAACCCAATATTCTGATATCGGTGGAAAGACTTCTCTGGAGGAGCTTAGGGAGTAGGAGTCTGCCCTCCCGGTCCAGCCTTCTTCGAAAAGCCTTCACCTTTGCTCCCAATCTTCCACCATGGAAAGCTCTATCAGTGTTTTTAAGCGATTTTCGGGGAGGGAGAGGTAGTTGAAAGTTATCGCTCGTGTCGAGGTCACATACGCTCCAGCACCGGAATACCTAACAGACGCATGGAATTCTTCAAAACGATCCTAGTGCATTTCACCAATCTCAAACGAGAAACCCTAATCTCCGGGGTTTCGGCTTCGATCACCGGAGCGGCCTCATAGAACTTATTAAACTCCAAAGCTAACTCCGCCACATAGCGTGCTAGGATGTTCGGCTGGAGTTTCTCTCCAACCGCGCGCAGAATTCCGGGATATTTTGCAAGTAATTTGAGAACGCTCTTCTCTTCTGGGAGTCTAAAAGTTGGAGGGACGCGCTTGGATTTGTACTTTCCGATCTTTCGCAAAATGCTACAAGCTCTTGCATAAGAATATTGGATAGCTGGGCCACTGTTCCTATCGAAGTCTAATGCTTCTTCCCATTTGAACACTATTTCTTTCTCGGGGGAGGTACTCAGGAGGGAAAATCTCAGCGCCCCTACCCCAACGGATTCAGCGACCCTTCGTTTGAACCTTTCATCGGTAGTACCAGCTCGCTCTTCCATCACGGCCCTCGCCCTAGATATCGTCTCTTCTAAAACATCGTCTACGGAGAAGCCCATCCATGTCCCCTTCCTCCCCGAAAACCGTTGATCGGGAAGGCGAACATGTTCGTAAGCTAAATGATAAGAATTACGAAACTGTTGTTCAAGACCCATGAGCTTGAGGGAAGCGAAGACAACACGCTGAGGAAATTTCTGTTCAGATCCCACCACGTTTATCACTTTATCCGCACGACCGAATCTTCGCATCGCTTTTCCCTTAGGCGAAGTGGTATAAGTTTTCACTCCATCCTTTCTCTTAGAGTGGAATCGAAACCTCAGTCCAGCTTTAGTACAACCAAACTTCCACACCTGATATGCTATGTCTCTCGCCGTGTACACTGCCGTCCCATTAGAGCGGATCAAGACTTTGTCCTCTATCCCATCTGGAAATCGAAGAACGAGTGTTCCAGATTTATCGCCAGTGCCTTCCACCAAATAAGGAGTGGCCCTCAAACGGTCAAGAACTTCTCCCAAGATACCAGAGCGAACCACATCGCTTTCCCACACGAGTAAATCGTAACTTATACCCAGTCTGTCCGTGGTAAGCAGGTTCGCTTTGACACAACGCTCACATAACCTGCGCGCCACTTCAGATATGGCTTTCTCTCCCCTCTCGAGACTAGCTAGGACTCCTCGAACTTTCTGCTCTAACTCGAGATCTTCCTCAAGACGTTCATGCAACTGGGCATAGATGATCCCAAGCACATGATCGAATTTTCCTTTCGGCTTTTCCTTAACTTCATCGTATGCTACTAGGGTCTCGGCCACCTGCCTCCCTAAGTCATCTATGTAGTTCTGGACCTCAACCCGATAACCCAATGCCCGAAATACCCGGGCCATGGTGTCCCCGATGATCGCATTTCGCCCATGTCCGATATGCAATGGTTTTGTAGGATTGACACTCGTGTGCTCGATCACCACTTTCTGATCATTCCCTATGTCGAGATGCCCATATCTTTCTCCAAAGCGTTCTATTGCCTCCAACGTTAGCTCACCAAACTTAGAGAACTCGACGAAAAAATTAACATATCCACCCACAGGCTCAATCCGCTCTATCAGTCCTCTAGGTTTTATCTTCCCAACCAGCTCCTTAGCGATTGATTGGGGGTTTTCCCGTAACGTTTTGGAAAGCTCGAACCCCACCGTAGTAGCTATGTCACCGAACCTCGGGTCTGGTGGTTCCTCCAACGTCTCTTCTAGGCTTCTCGATACTCGCCACCTTAGACCGGAAAGTCCCTCATCAAGGAGCCGAACTACCTCCTGTCTCAATCCCTCCCATGGATCCACCTATATCCCTTTTGAATTTCCACTTTTTCCCCCATAAGGATTGAAGTCAAACTCTAATTCCGGTTCTGTTGCGCAATCTGGGGTACGCAACTGATGGGGGGCGCAATCGTTCCCCACCAATCCGCTTGACATGCCGCTTGGCGGAACATCGGAGAGAGGAACGGAATTCCAGTTCGACTTGTATTGGACTGTCTGCCGGATCCTTCGACCATCCGGCTCCGTCCAAGAAGTCCTGAACCGCCCTGGGTACCGCTCGATGAGCTCCCCCTCGGCGTTGGGCTCGTAACCGATGCGGATGCCCTTCAGCGCGACCGCCCTCCCACCAGTTGGGTGCGGATACCAACTAAAACGAACCCCGATTACGCGACAGAACCCTATTCCAAATATTTATGAATCCCCTAGTTTTTATGGTATCCTTGGTTATACTCAACATCGGAATCGATGACACTGATTCGAAAAAGGGGATGTGTACCACATACGTTGGAGCCGTAATCATCCGGAGAATACGAGAAATTGGAGGAAGACTAGAGGGGTTCCCAAAACTCATACGCCTTAACCCGATGTGGCCCCACAAAACGAGAGGTAACTGTGCTGTGGCCATGAAAGTAAGGATATCAAGACAGAGAATCCCCATCGTGAAGAGAATCGTCTTGGATACCGTTCGAGAGCTAGCGGAGCTACGGTCCGAAACCACGAATCCTGGAGTAGTTTTTTACGAGTCTGAAGATATCCCAAAGTGCCTGAAAACTTTCAGCAAGAAAACTGTCCAAGAAGTCGTAGATCTGAAGGAGGCTGAAGAGTTAGCCAAGGAGGTGGAAGCAGAAATCCACAAGTTTAAACTCGGCAACGGTGTCATAGGTGCGTTGGCTGCTATCGGGCACCCACTCGATCGGGATTGGACCTTTGAACTCATTGCTTACCGGATACGTGAAAACTGGGGAACCCCTCGAAAAATCGATGCTGAATCCGTCTTCCGGATGAACGCCGAAACCTATCCTGAAACGTTTGACAACTTGGATCCACTTACCGGAGAGATAAGGATCACACCCCACACACCTTGTCCCATCCTGTACGGAATCCGCGGAGAGACCCCCGAAGCTGTGGAGAAAGCGAGCAAATTAGTAAGGACACTAGAACCAGTAGATTTCATGATAACCTATAAGACTAATCAAGGAACAGACGAACATTATCTCAGACTGAAGAAGATCTCTGAAGTTAAACCTTACCGATCCGTAATCGTTGATGGAACCGTCTGTCGCGCCCCGAGGACGATACCGGGGGGGCACGTGATATTCAGCGTGAAAAACGGAAGTGGGGAGATCGACTGTGCGGCTTATGAGCCAACCCGAAAATTTAGAGAAATCGCTCGAAGCTTAGTAATCGGGGACAAAGTCAGAGTTTTTGGTGGGGTAAAAGAAAAACCGAATTTACCCCTGACCGTTAATCTAGAGAAAATTTCTATTCTGAAACTCGTCCCTCTAGTAGAAAAAAGGAATCCAACGTGCCCCCGGTGTGGGAGACGGATGAAGTCCGAGGGAAAAGGGAAGGGATACTCGTGTAAAAAATGTAAGATAAACGCGCCCGAGGGAAAAGCGGAGACCATCCGCCTCCCCCGAAAGATACTTCTACGTATTTTCGAAGTTCCTCCTAGATGTCGCAGACATTTGGCTAAACCCCTAGTACGTGAAGTCCATGTCGCGCACGAGAGTAGAGAAATCTAGTGAAAGAGCTTCTCTTGGGATACCATGAAAAAGGTAATGGGAGTGGATCTGGCGGGACTGGAAAAAAATCCTACCGGCATCGCTGTGCTTTCGGATAAAACCTTAAGGACGAGGGTAGTGCACGAAGATGAGGAAATAATAAACATCTGTGAGCGTGAAAAGGTGAAATTAATAGCAATAGACGCTCCCTTGACACTTCCCCACCGTCGAACTCTTCGAACGGCGGATAAACATCTCATCGAACTCGGATTCAAGGTTTTTCCACCTCTGTTCTCTGGAATGCGGAGCTTGACCTATCGAGGAATTTCCTTAAGCCAGACTCTTAGGAGACGCGGGTTCAAAGTTATAGAGGTTCACCCCCGGACTTCTGGGATGATTTTGTTCAGGGAGTCCGATAGAAAAGAGTGGATAAAATCTCTCGTAAGAAATGGGTGGATAGTAAAAAAGGATATGAACAAACATGAAGTGGACGCATGCATTGCGGCCATTACTGCACTGTTTTACCTCCGGGACAGGAGCATCGAAATAGGAAGAGGAAAGGGAAAGATCATCATTCCCTCCACAAGTTTCGCTCAAGCATTGCGTTGACCATGAGATGCCTGGCTGGAAAACACCTTCCCTCTTCCACTTTCCTAAGATTTCCCGGAACCAAAACTAAAAACTGTCCCATTTTGGAAGTGTGGATCGACGATATCTGCTTCGGAAACGTGAATCTCCGAACCTCAGCTCGGCATTCTTTTCGAAATCCGAGCTACAGATCGTGTCTACTTCCAATGTACCCGCGATCCCAAAAGAAGGATCCTCCTCCAGCGGCTTTCCCACATCGAGGGGCCCATTGACCGACCCCGACCACCTCATGGTGCTAAAGGGGATCAAAGGATTTTTTTCTCATTCACCAAAGCATATCTTGAACCATGAAATTCCTAACCGATGGGATGCTGGGGAAACTCAGTAGATGGCTTCGTCTAGCTGGATGTGATGTGATTTATGTCGGGGACCTCGGAATCCCTGCAGAAAACCAAGACACCTTCTTGATAGAAAAGGCGAAAACAGAACACCGTGTCCTTTTAACGGGTGATATCATCCTCTACAGGCGGGCAACCACGAAGGGGATCAAAGTTGTTTTCGTTGGAGGTAGGGACGTAGTCAAGCAGTTGGTGGAGGTATCTAAGAGATGTGGAAAAAGGATATGGATAGATCCAAAGAATTCTCGATGTCCGGTGTGCAACGGTGTGCTGATCTCTACCCCCAAATCCGAGATAAAATCTAAGGTTCCCGCTACCGTTTTTACAAAGCAAGATAAGTTCTGGCTGTGCACCCAATGCGGAAAAATCTACTGGCAAGGGAAACACTGGGAAAGTATATTGAAGATGGCCACGGAATATGAAAGGGAGATAGATTGAAAATGCTCAACTTGGAAGAGGGGAGATTCCTAGTGAAATTGGCTCGAAAGAGCATTGAGGAATACCTAACAACGGGTAAGAAGTCGATGCCCGGAAGCTTCCCGGAAAAGTTCAGAGAACCTTGTGGAGTATTCGTTACTCTCACCAAAGGTGAGGAACTCAGGGGATGTATCGGCTTCCCTCTTCCTCGACTGCCGTTAATCGAAGCCGTAGTAGAAGCCGCGATATCCTCAGCAAGGTCTGACCCAAGGTTCCCGCCGGTTAATCTGGAGGAGATGAAGGAGATAAAGGTTGAGGTAAGCGTGCTAACTCCTCCCGAACTCATCCGTGTAAAAGACCCGAGAGACTATCCCAAACTGGTAAAAGTAGGTAGGGATGGTCTGATCGTGGAGTGGGGTGGTTTTTCCGGACTCCTCTTACCCCAAGTCCCTGTGGAATGGAAGTGGGACGCTGAGGAATTTCTCTGCCAAACTTGTATGAAAGCTGGATTAGGTGCCGATTGTTGGCTCCGAAAGGACGTTAGGATAAGCAAATTCTCAGCTCAGGTTTTTACCGAAATCGAGCCTGGGGGCGAAATCGAGGAGAAGAAACTCGAAACCTAAACTCTAAATCAGGTCGACCACTAAATCTTCTCTTCTGACGCCCACCCGATTCAACAGGGAAAGTTGCCATTCTATTCTACCGACCTCCTCCGTATGGTGAGCATCCGTGCCGACACTCACTTTTACTCCTTCTCGCAGGCATTCTTGGATGAACGTTTTATCAGGAGTATGGTACTTAGAATTCAACTCCACGGCAACACCCGCCCGGGCTAGCTCTTGAATGAACTCCTCGATATCCTCCGGAGGAATCCAAGGAAGAAGGTATTTATTGTAATACAAGGGGTGAACGAGTACATCGAACTTATGGGATTGCAATGCCTTTCTGACCACTCTCATATATTCCATCGCTTGTTCCTCACAGTTTCCTGATCTCAGGTAGTGCACTCCTGCCGTCACCAAGTCCAGTTCTCTTAGAATTTCCTCACCCATGTCTAAGTTCCCATCTGGAGTTATGTTGCTCTCCACCCCCGCGAGTACCTGTATCTCCGTCTCCTCTCGGATTACTCTGACATCCTGAGCGAGTATCAGGAACTTCGATGGTTCTGCTCCTACACTCAACCCCGGGCCATGGTCTGTAATCGCCACCGCCTTCAATCCTCTCTTCTCCGCAATTTCTACGATCCGCTCTGGGGGGGCGGAGCCATCTGAATAAATCGTGTGCACGTGGAAATCGAATTTGGGCAACACTAAATTGAGAAACTCTGTTAACCGTTTATACTTTTCATTTCCTCCCAAAAAATCTTAGAAATCTCTGCCTCGACTTTCCAGCCCTTTTGCTTTTGCGCTTGGATCCCTTTCCCGATCTCGGACCAGACACAAGTTTGGGGGTTATGATGGATACCCCTCGCTCGATCGCAGAGTACACGGCATCGCTAGCGATTTTGAGAGCCTCTCTCGGTATCCCACCAGAAAGTTTGTAAATTTTCTTTATGGCCGGCAAAGTGAAGGGAGCTATGGAAAGCGCCCCATGGGTGAGATCTGTCCCCTTCGCCCAAGCGATACGTAGAGCTAGCAAATCCCGAACCTCATCTAAATTTAGGGGCTTCATTTCCAGCATATACCTCCTCCTATTCAGAAGGGAAGGCACGTTCTTCTCCAAGTATTTTAGAACCCGATCTTTCTGACCGTTCAAAACCCAGTTGACATTGCGCAGATCAGCCAACACTCGTATCATCTCGGCTACCCTCACATCTAGTTCGGGAAACTCGTCCACGAATACCACCAACCGAAGGTCCGGATAACTTTGATGCCACCTATAGAAACGCTCAAATTCTTCTACCAAGTCCCCCCGCTGGAACTCGATTTCCAGCCTGTTGAGCAAAAGACGCACCATCTGCTCTGGGGTCTCAATCGACTGAGCCGGAACAAACACCGTCAGAACGTCTGAGCGCTCAAGCGGCAAAACCTCAGATAGAAATTTGCAAAGTGCAGTTTTTCCCATACCAACATCGGAAACTACGAACGTAACCAAATCCCCTTCCTGGATTAAGTCAATGAGTTTGATCACTTCGTCCACTTGGTGGGGGACCAAGAGTCTTGGATCCGGGAGTGGATCCGTCTGGGCAAAGGGCATGACTCTCCATCCAAATTTCTTGAGAAAAGAGTTCTTTTTGCGTTCAAACCCATTCAGCTTGAATTTATTCAGTCCTCCTTCCAACCCATCACCCGAACTTGAGTCTAACTAAAACCTCGTATGTGCCTCTTGGGGTTTCTCTGAGATAGCCGTGCTTCACCAGCATTTCCACGTATTTCTCCACCACATGTCTTGGCAATATTATTTTTCTTTCGAGATCCTCCAGTCTGAATTCTCTAAGCCCTTGTAAGATCCCCAAAATTTTTGCTAATCCCATCCGCTCGAGTGGACTCTGAATGCCCAATCTCTCATATATCTCAAACCTAGACACCTCTATCTCAGATCGCTTGACTTCTCCCTTCTGTTCAGCCCTTGCTTGGGGAGGAAGAGGAGTTTCTCTCCATCCATTCCCAATCTTCGGGGTGGCTGAAATCAAACCCAGCGCATGGAAAAATTCCCGCTCCAACTCCCGCACATACTTATCGAAAGTTGGTGGATCCCTCTCCCTCAGGAGCTCCAGAAGTTTAGCGAAAGTTTCATCTTTTGGAACCGCTTCCCTTAGCTTATACTTGTAAACTGTTTTAGAGTTGACCCCAACTGAATTTGAAACTGGACGGATTCCGATTTTTTCGATTATATCTCTAACTATTTTCATCCTCATTTCCGACGGAACGAACTTCGCTATTTCCATCATGGTTCTCCGTTGGCTTTTGGCCTACATTTTTGTAGGCTTTTCTCCTACATTGTAGACCATTCGCCTACATTAAAGTGTTGGGATACGCCACTTCAGCCCTCCCATGTAGGATTTCATCCACCGTAGGCTTATTTCCTACATCTTTTAGAAAAAGGATCCCCAAAATTCTCCTGTTTCCAAAAATTGGAAACATTATTAGACCCAATCGATGTAATTTTAAAAGGGGAAATGAGGAAGAAAAACGAACAACTAGCAAAAAATTGGCTAAAAAAAAGCCCATTAGCGAGAATACTCCTAGAAAAATCACTACTAAACGAAAGAACCTTTGAAATTCTCCTCCTTTTTTACTTAGAAGAAAACGTGAACTTCGAGAAAATCGCTAAAGTGATGAAGATGGGAAGATCCGGAGTCTGGAAAAGGTGGAGAAGAGGACTAGATACCATCATGCGTGCATTTTACACTTTGGAATTATCCATTTACGCTGGAATCCTAGACGTAGAAATAGCTGAACTCATTCTCGAGGATCTAGAAGATTACGTGTCTATGCGGAGGGGTGAAAGGGATATCGAAGAGATCAGAGAGCGGATAGAGAAAAGAATCGCTATCCTTACGAAGGGGCTAAGCTGAGAAGCCAAAGGATATGTATTTATATTATTTTCCCCTACAACCAATCAAAAAACAAGGAGGCATGATATGGCAGCAGGATCGGAAAAAGGCGCCGCTGAAAATGCAGTCTATGTGGGGACCAAACCGGTGATGAACTACGTGTTAGCAGCCATCACCCAATTTAACGAGGGCGGCAACGAAGTCGTGTTGAAGGCTAGAGGCAAGGCAATAAGCAGAGCTGTAGATGTGGCAGAGATTCTGAGGAACCGCTTCATTCAAGGGTTGGTCCCCAAAAACATCGCAATTGGAACTGAAGAAGTGCAGACTGAAAGCGGCGACAAAATCAACGTATCAACGATAGAGATAGTGCTCGGAAAAAGCTAAAAGCTTTTTCCGAGATTCCATTTTTCTTCTGTTTTTTTACCCTTTGACACCCATCTTTTAAGATATGGATCTGTTCAGTTTGGAAGACTGGAGGAGAACGCATTTCACGAACCAGCTAACCCAAGAACTCAAAGATGAAAGGGTCATCCTGATGGGATTCGTGGGAAACGTGCGTGACCTAGGGGGACTAAAATTTTTCACTCTCCATGACAGAGAAGGATTCGTTCAAATAACTGCCCCAAGATCCAAAGTTTGCGAACACGTTTTTCAAAAGATCGATAAATTGACCCCTCAATCATCCGTTGCAGTGAAGGGAAAAGTAGTGATCGCCAAACAAGCGCCCCGAGGAATAGAGGTTATCCCCGAGGAATTGAAGGTTTTAAACGAAGCGATCACCCCTCTCCCCTTGGACCCCACTGGAAGGATAAAATCGAATCTAGACACGCGACTTGACGCTCGTCTGCTGGACCTCCGCCACCCCAGACAGAAAGCCATATTCAAAATGAAACATGAAGTGACGAAAAAGATAAGAGAATTCCTTACCAAAAGAGGATTCATCGAGGTCCAGACCCCAAAAATAGTTGCTACAGCTACCGAAAGTGGAGCTGCCCTGTTCCCAGTAACTTATTTCGAGAAAGAAGCCTTTCTGAGCCAAAGCCCACAGCTATACAAAGAAGTATTAACCGGTTGTTTAGACCGTGTCTTCGAGATAGGTCCCATATTTCGCGCAGAGGAACACGACACTCCGAGACACCTGAACGAAACAACTTCGGTTGACATAGAAGCCGCATTTGTGACCCAAGACGATGTGATGAAGATTTTGGAGGATATGATAGTGGAAGTGTTCTCCCATGTAAAAACAACATGCTCCCACGAACTGGGTGTGCTGGGAAGGGATCTGGAGATCCCACAGAAACCGTTTACCCGTATTTCCTATGATGAAGTGCTCAAAAAGTTGGATTCCGTAGGCATGAAGATTCCATGGGGAGAGGATATTCCAACCCCCGCAGAACGGACACTCGGTGAACTGATGGGCGGAGCCTTCTTCATCACCGACTGGCCCACCACCATCAAGCCATTTTACATCGAGCCGAAAGAGGATGCTCCGCATCTTTGCCAAGCATTCGATCTGATGTATGGGGGACTCGAGCTGGCTTCGGGTGGAACTAGAATTCACCGGGAGGAACTCTTGGTGAAACGGCTCAAGGAAAAGGGGCTGAAGCCAGAGAGCTTTGAGTCCCACCTCAAGAATTTCCGATATGGAATGCCACCCCACGCAGGATTTGGTCTGGGGTTGGATCGTTTGATGATGGTTCTGACCGGTCTGAACAACATACGAGAAGTGGTCCTTTTCCCGAGAGACAGACGGAGGCTCTTTCCTTGAGGAAATCGAGAGGTGGGAAAGAACTAGAATCTCGATACGTCTTTCGTGGGAAACGAGTCTCGGTGAAGGTGACGACCTTCGCCCTGCCCTCCGGAAAAGTCACCATAAGGGAGATCGTCGAGCACAGAGGGGCAGTAGCCATATTGCCCATACTAAAGGAGAACAAAATAGTGATGTTAAAGCAGTACAGGCCTGCAATAGGAAGATGGATATACGAGATACCTGCCGGAACACTTGAACCAGGGGAGAACCCTCGCGAGTGTGCTGAGAGAGAACTCGAGGAAGAAACGGGATACAAAGCTGGAAAAATCTTAAAACTTTTCGAGATGTACCTAGCTCCAGGATACAGTACCGAAAAACTACATTCCTTTGTGGCTTTCGATCTCAACCCGGGCACGTATCATCCAGATCTCGGAGAGGAAATCGAGGTAATCGAAGTCTCGTTGGAGAAAGCCATCCAAATGATAGACCTCAACGAGGTGATGGATGCCAAAACCATCGCCACGATCCTATACTTCGTCAACTCAAATCGGTTCAAATGGCGAGAGAAACTGAAATGAGCTCACATCACCTTGGAAAAACCTCGCAAGAGTGAATCACGTGAACTACTCCCACCCTATAGGGAACTTGCCAAGCGAACGTGGTCGAAGTCGGAACGCCGGATAGAGACTTCCCCATCCGAAAAGTTTCCTGCCGGTGGGATTAAATCATTCTCTGCTAATTACCTACTGATGAAAGAAGAGAGGAAAAAAGTTCTCAAAACTGCCGAAAATTTGGGTGTAAGGTTCGTTCAGCTACAGTTTATGGATATCGTGGGGACTGTGAAGAACATCACAATCCCTGTAAGCAAGTTGGAGAAAGCTATGGAAGAGGGAATCTTCTTCGATGGATCCTCCATTTTCGGATACCCCACCGTGGAGGAATCCGACATGCGCCTCGTGCCCGATTTAAGGACTTTTGCCGTACTTTCTTGGACCAAGGGAGAGCTAAAGACTGGGAGAATGATATGTGATGTCTACGACCACAGGAACAACAGATTTGAGGGGGACCCAAGATATGCCCTCCAAAGAGTACTCGATAAGGCTAGAAAAATGGGATATATCTTTTACACGGCCCCAGAATACGAGTTTTTCCTTTTAGTCCTCGATGAGAAGGGAAATCCCATCACCAAACCCTCTGATTTCGGTGGATACTTCGACCTCACGAGAGACCGAGGAGACGAAATAAGGAAGGAGGTAGTATCTCATTTAAACGCCATGGGGTTTGAAATCGAGGCTTCCCATCACGAAGTAGCCCCGGGACAACACGAAATTGACTTTCGATATTGCGATGCGCTCACCTCGGCTGACCGGGTGGTCACCACGAAATACGCGATCAAGGTGATTGCACACAAACACGGTCTCTTCGCGACTTTCATGCCTAAACCCATCTATGGAGTAAACGGCTCTGGAATGCACACCCACATGTCTCTGATGACCCCAGAGGGAAAAAATGTGTTCCATGATCCCAAAGGAGAGTATCAGCTCAGTAAAACCGCCCTGCACTTCATTGGGGGGTTGCTGAAATACGCTAAGGAGATGTGTGCGATCTTGGCTCCCTCGGTGAACTCTTACAAAAGACTCGTCCCGGGCTATGGTGCCCCCGTTTACGTCTCATGGGCAAACAGGAACCGAAGTGCCTACATCCGGGTGCCCTCGGGGAGGGGGGACCGAACCAGGATAGAGCTACGGAGCCCGGATCCCGCGGGGAACCCATACCTTCAGTTCACAGTCATGCTCGCCGCGGGTCTCAGAGGGATAAAAGAGAGACTATCCCCTCCCGAACCCGTGGAAAAAAACATCTTCCGGATGAGTGAAGAAGAGAGAAAGGCCCTCCGCGCATATCCCCTCCCAAAAAGTCTTGGAGAGGCCTTGGATCACATGAGGGAAAGTGCTCTCATAAGAGAGGCCCTTGGCGAATTTCTGTTCGAGCACTTCCTATACATCAAGGAAAAAGAGTGGGAGGTGTATAGAGGTCAAGTGACTGATTGGGAGATTACCAATCTCCTGCCCTCCCTCTGAAGTTCAGAGTCTAACAGGTACCCCCCTTTTCCTCAGGTACTCTTTGACCTCACCTATCGTGTACTTCCCATAGTGGAAGATGCTGGCTGCTAGTGCCGCACTCGCTTGGGTCTCCTTGAACACTTCGTGTATGTGCTCAGGAAACCCACACCCCCCCGAGGCGATAACGGGAATATCGACTCTCTCACTTATCACTTTCGTTAGGGGGAGATCGTACCCTTCGGTGGTGCCGTCTCTGTCCACACTGGTCAGGAGGATCTCTCCAGCTCCCCTCCCCTCCACTTCTGAAGCCCATTGAACCGCATCTACTCCGGTGAACTCCCTCCCTCCGTAGATCGAACACTCGAACCAACATGGGCCCTCTGGGGTGTCTACCACGACCTTTCCCTCACCTTCCTGAGGAGACCCCACTATCCTCCTCTTCGCATCTATGGCGACAACGCAGGCTTGACTCCCGAAGTGACGTGCCAGCTCGTTGATCAGATCCGGATCCAGCAGGGCTGCAGTATTGATAGCAACTTTATCTGCTCCCGCGTTGAAGACCTTCCTTGCATCCTCCACTCCTCTTATCCCTCCACCGACCGTTAACGGAACGAAAACCATCTCAGAAGTCCGTTCTATCACGTGCACCATAGTCTCCCTCCGTTCGTGGCTTGCCGTTATATCAAGAAAAACTATCTCGTCCGCGCCCTCCTCGTAGTATCGCCTAGCGAGCTCCCAAGGAACCCCTGCGTACCTTATCTGTTTAAACTCTATTCCTTTAACGACTCTCCCCATCGGAACCGCGAGGTCACAATCCAAGCAGGGGATAATGCGCTTACAGAGCATCTTTCACCCTCAAGAAATTGTGAAGCACCTTCAAACCCAAAGAACCACTTTTCTCGGGATGAAATTGGGTTCCAAACACGTTCTCCCTCCAGACCGCCGCAACGACCTCGGCACCGTAGTCCGTAGTTGCCACCACCACGTCCTCCTCAGGTGAGACGTGATAGGAATGGACGAAGTAGACATGCCCCCCCCTGATCCCGTCAAACAAGGGGCACTGTCTCTTCACCTTTAGGTAATTCCAACCTATGTGGGGGAGCTTTAACTCAGTCGGGATCTTCAGAACCCTTCCCTTGATGATCCCTAACCCCCTAATGCCTGGAGATTCATCTGAACCCTCAAACATAACGTGCAGCCCCAAACATACACCGAGCAGGGGGATTCCCTCAGAAACCTTTTCCCTTATCACCTCCTGAAAAGCCGCCAACTTTTCCATCCCCTTCCCAAAGGCTCCTACTCCGGGAACCACAATATAGTCCCCTTCCAGCTCCTTCGGAGAATTTACCAGAACGGGTTCGCTGCCCAAGTACCTGAACGCGTTGTACACACTTTTCAAGTTCCCGACCCCGTAGTCTATTATCGCAACTTTACCCTCCACTCATGCACCATTAACATCTTTACAGCATATGGTAAGAATTTAACAAACTATTTTTAAATGAAAAACGATGTCAGTAAAACGTGATGCCCACCACCTCTAGGCCCCGCTGGGCTACTCGAGGACCAAAGATCGTTAGACCTATTCCCGGTCCCAAAGCAAGAAGTATCATCAAACGTGATGAAAGAGTAATGTCTCCCTCGTATACGAGATCCGAACCCCTAGTCGCAGGGGAGGGATGGGGATGCTATGTGAAGGATGTCGATGGAAATATTTTTCTAGATCTCAGCTCTGGAATGTTCGTTCTGAACTACGGGTATTCCCATCCACGTATAGTTAGTGCTGTCGAACAACAACTGAAGAAGTTAACCCACTTTGCGGGAACCGATTTCTATTACGAAGCCCAAGTCGAGTTGGCTGAGTGTCTGACAAAGATCACTCCGGGCAATTTTTCAAAACGAGTCTATTTTGGTAACTCCGGAGCGGAAGCTGTTGAGGCTGCGTTCAAATGCGTGAGATGGCATAAGCGAAGGCCGCGAGTGATCTCCTTCACCGGAGCATTTCACGGCAGAACCTTCGGAGCGATGAGCCTTTCATCTTCGAACGTCGTGCACCACCGATACTTCTCCCCCTTGGTACCCGGTATAAGCTTCATGCCCTATCCCTACTGCTACCGGTGCTTATTCCGTCAAAGCTACCCGGGCTGTGACTTTCTCTGCATTGAATTCATACGCGAGTACCTGAGGAAGGTTATCCCACCCGAAGAGGTGGCGGGGGTTATCATAGAGCCCATCCAAGGGAACGCTGGATACATCATCCCTCCACCTGAATATTTCCCAATGCTGAGGGAACTCTGTGATGAACATGGCTGGCCCCTCATAGTGGACGAGATACAGAGTGGATTAGGGCGCACCGGAAAGATGTTTGCCATTGACCACTGGAAGGTAATCCCGGATATCGTGTGTGTGGCGAAAGCCCTTTCTGGGGGGATAGCCCCGATAGGTGCAACTATCGCCAACGCCAGAGTAATGAACTGGGAACCCGGGGCCCATGCCTCAACGTTCGGGGGAAATGTGGTGGCCTGTGTCGCTGCGATCGAGGGGCTAAAACTCCTGAAGGAACAGAAGCTGGTGAAGAGAGCCGCCGAACTGGGGCGACTAGCACTGAAGCATTTGAAGGAACTCGAGGAAAAATTCAAATTCATAGGAGAGGTCAGGGGGAAAGGATTGATGATCGCGGTGGAGTTCGTTAAAAACGACAAGACGAAGAGGGTGGGAACGAGGGAGAGAGACCTCGTACTTCAAGCTGCACTCAAGCGGGGGCTGATTCTCTTCAGAGGGGGGAAATCTGTAATAAGGATAGCCCCCCCACTCGTGATCAGTCGGGAAGACCTTGAGCTGGGTCTAGATATTTTCACCGAAGCCGTCCGAGAGGTAGGACGAAAGTGCTGATGCTCAAACCCCACTTCGAGGTAAACTCTTTGGGGCATCTCGTGGTTGGGGGAGCGGATGCAGTGGAGTTGGCCGAGGAATTCGGGACTCCCCTCTACGTTATGGATGAGATCCGGATAAGGGAGAACTATCGAAAGTTCCGGAGGGCTTTCACCAGAAGACGGGAGGAAATCCATATCTGCTACGCCCTCAAAGCCAACTCGAACTCAGCTGTGGTAAAAATTTTACAAGAGGAGGGTGCTGGAGCTGATGTTAGTTCCGAAAACGAGCTTCGACTCTCCCTAGAAATGGGAATCCCTGGAAACTCGATGGTCTTCAACGGAAACTTCAAGAGTACAGAAGAACTCGAACTTGCGATAAAGAACGATGTAGTTATAAACGTGGACAACCTCCAAGAACTCAAAGTAATCGACTCGCTAGCTGAAAAACTGAAGACCCGTGCACGGATAGGCTTTAGAGTGAACCCTGATGTGAGGACCCCAACTCACCCCTACATAGCCACTGGACTCAGGGAGAGCAAATTCGGATTCGATATGTCAAGCGGTCAGGCCTTAGCGGCGTATCGAGCTGCAGAGGGGATGGAGAACGTCGAAGTCATTGGGGTTCATGCACATATAGGCTCCCAAATTTTGGATCCCTCTCCTTTCGAGGAAGAGGCTGAAAAGCTCATGAGGTTCGTTGGCACCTTGAAAGAGGAGCTGGGGATAACTCTCAAGTTCATCGATTTCGGTGGAGGAGTAGGGATTCCTTACAGACCGGGTGAAAGGGAACTCGATATTGAAGAAGTCGCCGAACGTATGATCTCCAAAGTGGAGCAAATAGAGGAAGACAAGAAATTGGAAAAACATGCCCTCTTCTTTGAGCCTGGGAGGTACATAGTGGGAGATGCGGGGGTTCTCCTGGCTAGGGTGGGATACGTAAAGGAGCGGCCAGGAATGCCCGTATGGATCTCGGTGGATGCCGGCATGAACGCGCTCTTAAGACCTGCGCTTTACGGAGCATACCACCATATCGAACTCGCCAACAAGATGAACCACACGAATGACACGTTAACGAATATCGCGGGACCTCTTTGCGAATCAGGCGATTTCTTAGGTAAGGAAAGGATGTTACCGAGGGCAGAGAGGGGGGATCTTGCCGTTATCTTCGATGTGGGGGCGTACGGGCTGGCGATGTCGAACCAGCACACGGCTAAACCGAGACCAGCTATGGTTCTCGTCCGAAACGGGAAGAGTGAGATAATACGGGAAAGGGAGACTTTTGAGGATCTCACCAGACTTGATCGAATCCCCACTTGGCTTCGATGATCTTTTTCACCCAAACTCCGTGAGCCTTCGCTGAACCCTCTTCGGGTGGTGTACCAGTAGCTCTGAGGGAACCTCCAGACGACCGTAGCGTCCACCCCCACCATCGATCACCTTTAGCTCTTGGTTACGGAAGGCTTCAACCAAAACTGCAATCCCTGAACCCCCAACCGACTCTATCTCCCCGGGGGGAACATCCACTAACACCCTTATCTCGTTGCCGAATCTCCTAACCAGCTTGGCCCATACCTTTTGCACCTCAGGATGATGGGTGTCCGTTCCCTCCCCCACCGCGAGCGCTATGATCTCGGCAAGCGGGGCCACCCGCAGGTAAGGTGGCCTGTGAGCTGGATGTACGGGCTCAGAACGGTCAGCGAGTTCATTTATGCGATCCAAAACCCCCTTTTTGATCATCCCCCCACAACGATCGCACTTCCAGCCGAGATTTTCTGCATCCATCAGCCCGAATTGTTTGAAACAACGGGCGCAAGCGGTGCGGTGATATTTACCCAGCCGGGGGTCGAACCCCACATTCAGCTCAACACGTCTCCCGGCCCTCCGCTCGATGGCCCTACGCACCTCCTCAAAAGAAGGTGAAGCCAATTCGAATCTGTTGAACTCTCTTCCGAGCTTGTCGGGCCAAGGGCTGTGGGAATCACTATTGGAGAGAAATGTCAGGTCGGACAGCTCCGATATCCTGTCTGCCATAGAAGTATCCGCACTCAGCCCGAGCTCTAAGAAGCTCACCTTGGCACGCATGTCCATATAACACTCCACTAAAGAATCAAACTCCTTGTATACGCTCGTCCAAGGGGTGAAGGCGTGGGCCGGTCCTATCAGGCAGCCCTGCTCAACCACTATCTCCGCTATCTCGGGTGCACTCAACCTCAGTCGAGGGCGACCATCGAGCTTCAAGCTCGGAGAATCCTTCATGAACCGTTCACCCACCTCCCTGACTATCGAAATCGAGGGGAAGAGGATAAGATGATGGACTCTTTTCGAATCCTCAACTTCCGCCGTAAGCAAGAACCTAGTTTTATACTCAGGATGCTCGAAAGTACCTTCTTCGACCCTAACTAACTCCTCTTCAACACTCTCCATCCACTCGGGATGGAATATATCCCCCGTACCCACGATGTCGAGCCCCTTGAGCCTTGCCTGTTGGGATACCGTTTTAAGGTTCATCCTAGATGACGTTCCTCCCGAATACTTGGAATGGATGTGCAAATCGGCTGAGAACACACCCAGAGCTGACACGAAAACCCAATAAATCTCAGCCAGTGACTAAAAATCCTGGTGGGCCCGGGGCGATTCGAACGCCCGACCACCCGGTCTCCCAGGCTCTTTCACCTATGAGCTTCGCCCAACTAACGTTGTCGGGCGCTCTAACCTGGCTGAGCTTCCCGGTGGCTTGGCCACTTACGGGCCCGGGCCCAATTCCTTTATACCGATCAGATTATAATGCATTTCGACGCCGGCGAAATTAAATCCTCGGCCTCCAAAATGAAACGGGTCAAATTTGGTAACCAAGATATTGGCCCATGGGGACACGGATGGTGTGTGCTCGGCTGCCCTAGCCAAGGCTAGTTTCCCAGACGTAGAGATATGGTTCACGAGACCAGTAACTCTCCTGAGGGACCTCAACGAGATCGAAGTCGGGACGACCGTGATAATTCTGGATATCGCAATCAATGAGACTCAGAAGAACCAGATATTCGAGAGGATGAGGGAGCTTGCCCTCCACAACGAAATCCTCTACATCGACCACCACCCTCTCCCCCCCGATACCCTCAAGAGGGACGTACCAGTAACTCAGTTCGTACATGAGATAGGTGCCAGCACTTCTGAACTCACCTTCAGGTTGTTCCAATCCTCACTCGACCCCGATTTGGATCGTGTGGCCCTATGGGGGGCAATAGGGGACTACTGTGAGGAAACCCCTTTTGTGTTGGAAACCCTTAACAAATACAACAGGCACACGATTTACATGGAAGCTGGCCTCCTGAGCCAAGCCCTAGGTGAGGTCCCAGGAGACTATCATTACAAACGAGATGTGGTTGAAGCTCTAGCCAAAAACACCCCGCCCACCGAGATACCTGAAATTATCGAGCGAGCGGTGAAGGCTACGAAGAGAGAATGGGAGACATGGGAATACGTGAAAAAACACGTTATGAAAGAGGGAAATCTAGCCATGGTTCTGGATCTTCCATCCGGATCCCTTAGCAAAGCTGCCTTCCATTCCTTAGGAATTACGGGGGCGGACATAGGGATGGCTACGAGGAGGAGTGAGAAAGAGGTTGATATCAGCATAAGGAGGAGAGCTGGAGTAAGGATCGATCTCAACGAACTCTTGCGCGGGATAGTGGAAAGGATAGGTGGGTCTGGAGGGGGACACGAGGGAGCCGCCGGAGCATCGATCCCGGTCGAACTCTTCGACACTTTCTTGGAAACCCTGAAAAAGGAGATATCACCCGTCCTCCCCAGGGACGCAGGACTGAGAAGATGAATTCAAAGCTCCATCTCCGACCCTTTTCCTTCCTCCCTCGCTTTCTGATAAACGAACCAAGCGGTGGCCACATCTTGGATCGCTAGTCCCGTCGAATCGAAAACCGTTATCTCTTCCTCCGAAGCACGCCCACATTTTTTTCCAGCCACGATTTCCCCTAGTTCCCCATAGATGTCGTCCTTTGTGATCAACCCTTTTGCCAGCGGAACGTTTATTTCCCCCGAGTGCGCAGCTTGCCTCCAATCATCGACAACGATCTTCGCCCGTTTCAGTAATAACGGGTCTATTTCTTCTTTCCCGGGAGCATCGGCGCCTATCGCGTTGATGTGTGTCCCCTCCGCTACCCATTCGTCTAGAACTAGGGGAATCCTGGATGGAGTGGAGGTTACCACGATATCCACATCTTTCACCGCCTCCTCAGGTTCGCTCACCACTCGGATATCCACACCCAGTCGCTTACTCATTTCTTCAGCGTATCTTCTGGCACTCTCAGGAGTTCGAGAGCACACCTTCACCCTCTCGATTTCGAATAGCTCCGATAGTGCCATCAACTGAGCCCTTGCTTGAATCCCTGCCCCGACCATGCCAGCCGTATGGGAGTTCCTCCGGGCTAGGTATTTCGCCGCGATGGCCCCACCTGCCCCCGTCCTCAAGTTTGTGATGTGGGTCCCATCCATTATGGCTAGAGGCTCCCCTGTTCTCTGATCTAACAATAAGATCGTTGCCATGACCGTTGGGAGATTGAACTCCTTCGGGTTTCTCGGGTGAACATTTACGATCTTTACCCCAGTTGCGCCGGATTCTTCCAAGTAAGCAGGCATCACTCTGAAATCCCCCCCATACCGATCGAGGTACACGTATGATTTCGAAGGCATCTGAACTTTCCCGAGCCCTTTCGCCCTGAAAGCTTCCTCAACTGCTCTAATCACATCATGCATCAAAAGTAACTCTTCGATTTCTGTTCTTGATATGAATAAGATTTTCACTCCCCGAACCTCGCTTACCATAGAAAGAATTCGAAATAAAGCTATCGCTCGTTTCTCGAGTCAAAATGGCGCCGGGGAGAGGACTCGAACCTCTGACCGCTCGGTTGCGGTACCCGGCCATGTCGTTTCAACCCTTTGAGGCTCGCTCTTCATCCATGCCGGGTTTAACAGCCGAGCGCTCTACCTACTGAGCTATCGGGCTGCTGGCAGCACCCCGGCACTCCCCGGCATTAGTTAGTATTCCAACAACTCTCATAAATTCTTATCCGCTCTCGGAAGTGGCTAACTTTCCAAACTCGACCTAAAAAAGCTAGGGATTGATGAACTTTTCTCCCTCGACCTCTCTAAGCTTGGCGGGGAGATACTCCTTAACCACATACTCCAACCCGTATTTCGCAAATGCCTGCTGTTCGGCTTTCTTCCCGAGCTCAATCATCTTCTTGATCTCTCTCTGCCAGAACTCCGTGTTATACCTAGGATCTTTCTGCAACTGTTTTAGACGGGCCACATCGAGCTCCCGGAGTTTGTCCGTTGGAAGTTTGTAATTCGTTATATCGCTTGCCGTCACCCCGATATACTTCGCATCAGGGACCGCGAGTTCGTGATTTATGTATGCGAGTTTAGCGCTGCCCGAAATGATTACCATCGCTATGTGAAAGCCAAATGGGTCGCCATCGGTGAACAAGTAGACAGGCAATCCGAGCTCTTCGTTCACCCTTTTTATGAACCTCCTCGTGGCTCTAGCGGCTTGCCCCTTGAGCCCTACTATCAGGGCATTAAACCTCTTCCACGCACGTTCTTGGACGAAACGATGGTACATACCCATTGTTTCGATCGCTATCACACGTTTAGCTTTGCATTTTACAAATTCTACCTCATCGATCGTCGGCGGGATGGTATATCCCCCTCTCCCCGCCTTTGTCGCATCGATCACCGAGTTGTCTTCCTTCAAAACTATCTCCCCGAAGACTGCAGCGCCATCCTCTTCGGGCATCAACCCCAAGTCCTCCCTTTTGAGTCCGAAGATGGCCTCTAGATCCTCTACCAGAATGTTTGACTCCTCTTGATCATAGAACGGTCCGGTCTCCCACCCCTCGGCTGTGTAGTACATTTCCCTAAGGGTAGCAAACTTCCCAGAATTAACTAGTTGCCTACAAAAATCCGCCACACAGAGGGTTTGAGCCAATTTCTTTACTTGCGTCATGCTGGCAGCAGAGCGGATCCCGTAAGCTGGTCCCAAGACATAGTATCTATGTCTTTCGTCATACACTATGTTCGAAGTGCCCCTCGATGGAATCTTGAGCCTTGGTGGAATTCCCCTCTCAAAATCTTGAACGATGGCTTTCCCAAACTCTCCGAGCTTGGCTAGAACTTTTTTCTTGCGTTCTCCCCCTAACCCCTTAAGCTTCGACATCCTCCATCCCCATTACCTTCATCAAAACCCTTTCAAAACTCGGGGGATCCACCCCGGCGAGCCCCGCAGCCTTTGTGGCTATTATTGGGAGGTACTTCTCAAATATTCCCGCCCTCTCCTCTCTCTCCTTTTGTCTCTGCTTTCGATGGAGATGATATCGCAACTCCCTAGCGACATCCATCACAGCGTTTCTCACCTCCTCATAGATCTCAGGCTCCGCCGCAACTGACTGCTTACCGGCCGAAGTGTAAGGCACATAGCTTGAGACGATGTTGACCATTACTGTCATGGGAGCTGTCGTCACGTCGACCCCGTACCTCCTCCAGTCTATGCTCTTCACGGCTGCCGTTATCGCACATCCCCCCTGATCAAACACGAGCGGAACCCTGTTCGCAAAGCGCATCAGCTCCATTCCCTCCGTCTCGACTTCGCCTATCTCGCCTTCTTCACTCCTTCCCACCGCCCTCCCTGCCCCTCCCCCATAGGCTATGGCTGACTCAACCGCAAACGGTATTCCCCCCCGATAGACTTTTGGGGGTCTGCTCACCACCGCAACGAACTCTGGACTCAAGATCTGGTGGATACCCTTCTCGATATTCTCTTTCCCTATCGGTCTAAGTCCGGAGGTGGAGGGAGCCATAAATTTCATTTTCCTAAACGCCCTCACTACCTTCTCCGCATCTTCCCACGTGAGTTCAGATGGTTTCTTTCGCATGTTCACCCCCGAGATCCGCTCGACCTCACTTACTCTTTCTTTTGTCATCCTCGAGAGCTCGGAGACGAGAAAATTACCTACCGTCTTGCTCTTGGTGAGCTTCGCCAAAACCAATAGATCATCGGCCATTACGCCTGCTGGATGGAGTGGCATCGGCTTAGGCCTATCCGGGATCTCCTCGCTTCCCCTCTCAAACACCGTCAGGGTTCCATCCGGCTCTTCGAAAATTATTCTGACATGTGGATTCGCTATCGCGGTCAACCTGAGATAGTTGAAAGGTCCATACCTAGAACGGATGTACGAAACATCTTTGACATCGAACCTCACCTTTGTCCCCCTCCACTTCCCCCTCATTTTCGTCTTCCTGATTACCTGTCCCACATTCTTGTTCACATCTATCATCACCTCTGCCCTCACTATCTCCCCGTTACCGGTAGAGGTGATGACTTCGGTTGGCTTGCCGGTGGTCATCTGGGCGAACATCGTCGCACCCGATACACCTATCCCCTGCTGGCCCCTCTGTTGTTGGTTTCGATGTAATTTCGTCCCCGCAAGCATCTTACCGAACACATCCGGAATGAACTCCTCAGGTATCCCCGGGCCGTTATCCTCTATAATCACGTGGAAATGGTCAGGCTCTTCGTTCACCCTCTTTATCCAAACTTTCACTTCCGGGAGTATGCCAGCCTCCTCACATGCATCGATTGAGTTCGTAACTCCCTCATGTACGACGGTGGTGAGCGACCTGATTTTTCCGGTATATCCAAGCATCGCTGCATTCTTCCGAAAGAACTCACTTACCGAGTGCTCTCGAAATTCCCTGAACAGTTCATCCGCTAAAGTCCTCACCCGTTCACCTCAACTCATTCGTGGCCCCTCTGATGAACTTAGCCCTGGCTTGAACCTCTCTCATTTCTTTCCGTGCACGCTCTAAAAATCTATAAACCGTTGAATGTTTTGCTCCCTCTAACAACATCTCGATAGCCCTTTTCGCCACCTGCAACTTTTCCAGTTCACCTATCAGGGCCACCGTTTTCCCATAAACCGAGACATGAACTCCCGACACCGTCTCTATCGTCTCACGGGTTCTCCCCCTTTCTCCTATTACCCTTCCCTTCAACCTCACCATGGCCTTCTCTGAGTTAACATAGTCAGCCAGATTTATCACCTCTAGATACTGATCGTCTTCGAAGAGTCTGAAGGCTTTTTCAGGACTGAATCCTCTCCCTATCGCTCTCAACACGTTCTTGACTTTGAGGGTGGATAACGGATCCTCTCCTGAGGTTATCCACACCTCTCCTCCCTCGCTATCAAAGCTCAGCTTTACTTTCCCCCTCCGCTCGATCTCCTCTTTCACTTTCCCGTTCTTCCCTATCGCCACCCCCACCCGATCCTTGGGCAGGAGAATACACTCCACCCTCTCCTCAGGCCCGTTCACCTTTAACCTCCTCCAAGAGCTCTCCTACGTTAGGGACCTTAACCCCAAGTCTCCTGAAATAATTTGTCAAATTCCTAAGATCCCTTATCAGAAACTCCTCTGTCATTGGGCTTGCGGTGTCGATGGCGAGCGAGAAGTCTATCAACACGGGGTCTGGAGTTAGGAGGACGTTGTACTCGCTCAAATCAGAATGCACAAGATTCGCCTCCTTATAGAGGAGCGATATGTTCTCCACCAAATTCTCAAATACTTTTTTTGGATTTTCTGGCGGAATGTCTTTCATCCTGGGATACGGCACCCCTCCCTCCCCTATAAACTCCATCACTAGCACGTTTTTTTCGTGATCCAAAGCCCTCGGCACTGAAACCCCTGCTTCGTAAGCTCGCTGCAGGTTTTTGAATTCTCTAGAAGTCCAAGCATGGACCACGTGCCTGCGTTCCTTGTGAACCCCTTTGAATCTAGGATCGCAAGCTAGATATCTGTACATATTTTTGAAATCAGAGGTCGCCACACGATATATCTTAACAGCCACGTACCTCCCCTCCGGATCCAGCGCACGGTAGACGTGTGCTTCTTTCCCCGTACTCACCACCCCCTGAAAGAGATCTATGGTTCCCCGGTTCATCATGCGATACAACACGAGAAGTGTAGAGGTATCGAAAACCCTCTCCATTATCTTGTAAGTTTCAGCATCCTTCTCGAGTCTCTCGAACTTTCGCTGTTCTTCCTTCCGCAAGAATTTTCTAAAGTCGCTCGACAAAGCTTATTCCCACAGTCCTTTTTTCCTCAGCCACTCAACTTCGGTTTTCGTGTACCTGTAAGTGAGATCTCCCTTCCTGCTCCCCTCTACCTCCCAAGGGGTTATAATGACCACATCGTCCACCCTCACCCAGTTCCGTTTCTTCATCTTTCCCGGGATCCTGCATATGCGAACGTGTCCATCCCTGCACCTCACCCTAAGTCTATCGAAACCAACTATTTGCTCGACCACTCCAAGGACTTCCCCCTCACCGGGGAGACGGAGTCTCTCCTCCATTTCCTTAGATTTTTCTTTTGGCATTCCCCTTCAACCTCTTGTCCCACAACAATCGGTTCACTCCGTTGAGCATAGCCTGAACGCTTGCCATGATGATATCTCCTGAGGCTCCACGAGCCGTTATTATCCTCTTTCCATCGGTGAGCTTCACTACCACGTTAACCATCGCGTCGGTTCCACCGGAGATCGCATCCACATGGTATTCTTGAAGCCTTATGTTCGACATCCCCTCAACTATTTTCCTGATCGCATTGATGGTGGCATCCACCGGCCCAACCCCGACCCCCGAGTCAGTAAATTCTTTCTCGTGGACGAGCAAGCGTACGGAGGCTGTTGGTGTGATTTTGTTTCCACTCACTACCGTTAACTCCTTGAGCTTCAGGATTTCTTCAAACGAACGACCCATCACCGAATCGACTATTGCCCTCCACTCCGCATCCGTAACGAGCTTCCCTCGATCCCCGAGTCGTTTCACTTGATTGAATATCTCTTTGACTTGCTCCTCCGATGGCTTCAGTCCCATCTGTCTGAGTTCGTTCCGGATGGCCGATGTCCCCACATGCTTTCCGAACACGAACTTCCTCCTCTGTCCCACCACTTCGGGGGATATCGGCTCGTATGTCAAAGGGTGTTTAAGCACCCCATGGGTGTGGATTCCGGACTCGTGTGAGAACGCGTTTTCTCCTACCACAGCCTTATTGGGAGGGATGGGGAGCCCTGCAAGTCGTTCCACCAAGCGTGAGACCCTATACAATTTTTTCAGATCAACGTTCGTCCCCACTTTATAGAAATGGTGGAGGGAAAGCACGACCTCTTCCAAAGACGCATTCCCCGCCCTTTCCCCGAGCCCGTTTACCGTCACGTGAACTTCCTGAGCTCCCCCTCTGACCGCTGCGAGCGTGTTTGCGGTGGCAAGACCGAAATCGTTGTGGCAATGCACCGCTATGGGGAGTTTGAAAGTTCTAGTGAGATCGAGAAATAACTCCTGCATACGCTCGGGAGTCATCACGCCCACCGTATCACAGACACAGAGGCGATGCACACCCTCTTCCACCCCCACCGAGAAGAACTCCTTCAAGAAACTAGGAGCCGTTCTGGTTCCATCTTCAGCCGAGAGTTCCACCTTCAGTCCATGATCCAATGCGTACCTAGCCATCTCCGCCGCCGTTTCTTTGAGCTGGGAGCGGGACTTCCTGAGCTTGTATCTCAGATGAAGATCGGAGGTCGGAAGAACCAAATGGACGCTGTCGACACCGCACTCCAGCGCCGCATCGATGTCCGCCTTAACCCCTCTCGCAAAACTACATATCTCCGCATCCAACCTCGCCCTAGATAGCTTCTTCAGGGCATCCCTTTCCCCCTCAGATATTATGGCTGAGCCGGCCTCGATTATGTCCACCCCAAGATCATCGAGTGCCATAGCTATCTCTAACTTCTGCTCCGAGTTGAAGGCTAACCCTGGCATTTGCTCCCCATCGCGCAGGGTCGTGTCCAGAACTCTCACTACAGGTTTAACCATCCTAAAACCTCTGGTGGGTCTCAAGTTAATATATACTGTGGACTGGATAAACAATAGTGAACTCATGCAACCAACACTCGTCAGTGAACTGAATGAAGAGATAATTAAGCGAACGAAGCTTCCGAAGTATGTGAGGATCTTCGACACCACTCTGAGGGACGGAGAACAGACTCCCGGAGTATCCCTGACACCCGAGCAGAAGCTTCGCATAGCTCATCAACTCGACAACTTGAGGGTTGACAGCATCGAAGCCGGTTTCCCGGTGGTATCGGAGGGGGAGTACCAGGCCGTCAAAAGCATCGCAAACGCCAAGCTACGATCTGAGGTATGCGCTCTCGCTAGGTGCTCAAAAGAGGATGTCGATGTCGCGATCGAATGTGGAGTGGACTGCATCCACCTCTTCATCGCCACCTCAGATATCCACCTCAAACACAAGCTAAAGATGGGAAGGAAAGATGTATTGAAGCGCGCCGTAGACCATGTCAAGTACGCTAAGAGGAAAGGAATAACCGTAGAATTTTCGGCCGAAGATGCGACCCGCACCGATCTGGACTTTCTCAAAGAGGTTTACAAAGCGGTGACGAAGGCGGGAGCTGATAGAATAAATGTACCCGACACCGTCGGGGTTATAACTCCGAAGGCCATGTACCATCTCATCTCCACCTTGAAACAAGAGATAAATGTTCCGATCAGTGTGCACTGCCACGACGACTTCGGATTGGCCGTTTCCAATTCGCTCGCCGCCGTGGAGGCGGGAGCAGAACAAGTCCACGTGACGGTAAACGGGCTCGGGGAAAGGGCGGGGAATGCGTCTTTGGAAGAGGTCGTCATGGCCCTCCGCAGTTTTTACGGAATAAAGCCCAAGGTTCGAACCCCGCTGCTAGTGGAGACCTCGGAACTCGTAGAGCGGCTCACTGGTGTGCCTGTGCCCCCAAACAAAGCGATCGTAGGAGAGAACGCATTCGCCCATGAATCGGGAGTCCACGTGCACGGCATCCTGAGCTTTCCGGGAACTTACGAACCGCTTTCCCCCGAACTCGTCGGACACCACAGAAGACTCGTGGTGGGAAAGCATGCAGGCATGAGATCGATCGAAAAAGAAGTGCGCGAAATGGGGCTCAAACCCACGAAGAAGCAGCTGGAGGAGATAACCAAGCACGTAAAATCCCTCTGCGACAAGGGTAAGCGTATCACGGATGCTGACATAAGGGCTATAGCCGAGCACATCGTTGGAAAGCTCCCGGAGGAGAAGAAAGCTGTGGAAATCAAGGAAGTCTTAGTCAGCACGGGTAACACCATCACGCCCACAGCCACGGTGCGGTTGGTGGTGAGGGGAAAGGAGAGAGTTGGATCCAGCGTTGGAGTTGGGCCGGTGGATGCTGCCATCAACGCGATCCGGGGTGCAATTGCCGAAGTTTCCAAACTCAGGCTCAAGGAATACCACTTGGATGCGATCACCGGAGGAAGCGATGCCTTGGCTGAGGTCACGGTGAAACTCGAAGACGAGGAAGGGAATCTCTACCTCTCCAAAGGTGTCCGAGAAGATGTCGTACTAGCAAGCGTCGAGGCGATGATCAACGGAATAAACAGGTACTTCCTGAGAAGATCTTGATCTTACCTTAGTGGTCTGCCCATACCCGGTAACTTCCTTCCGGTATGATCTAAGAACAACAAGCCAAATCCCGTCCAGACCGCTAGTGCTCCACATATCAGCCCGACGCCTCCCGCCCACTTGAGGATAACCTCACTTTCCAGAATGGGATGTGCACCGAGCAGGAAAAATGTTATCCACAGAGTTCCAAACACGAACACCAAGTTCCAGGTGTGGTAAAACGTGAAGACCCACATAAGAAGCGTAAATATCCCCCAGATCAACATAAAGGAAGCGATAGCCCCACCAGAGGCCACACTCGCGATACCCACGGGGGGTGCCACCAAAACCCAGTAAAACGCTAAGCTTTCCCAAAATATCCCATATGCGGTAAAGACCGTTGCCGGAAACATTTCCCCCCTCCTGAACGCCACCCACCCCGCCAACAGCTGCCCGAATCCTCCGAAAAAGATTCCCATGGTGAGGACGAAGCTAGCTTCAAGTGTTGCGTCAACGATATCCATGTTAACCAAGCTGAGCAGGATCGTTGTAAAGCCGAACGCCATCAATCCAAGTGCGGCTGGATTGGCCAGCTCCTGTTTTCGACTGGGCATTGAGTTGTCTTGGTTAAGAGATGATAAAAAATTTGCGGGTTCGGGGTTCGGGTTTCCTTCTCCACGCCCAACTTTTTTCTCAAACACGGGCGAGGCTGGTGGGGCCGTTGCCGTCCGGAATGCTCAACGATTCACAAAATTTGAAAGGATCCCCACGGTATATCTCCGAGTACTCTGATTTATCCAGACGCGATGACTCCAACGGGATGGTTAGGTGATTCTAACTGGATAAGTTATAAATAAACCATAGAAAAAGTATATACGATGAAAAAACCTACAAGAACTACCATTGCTATCAGACCAGGAACCAAGCTCAAGCTTGAGCGCTACCGCATCGGAAACGAGAGCTACGACGAGCTGATCAACCGTCTGCTCGAGGAAACGCTACCACGCAAGCCGCCGACTCTCCGCGAACTGAAGGAGATGAGAGAGGATGAGTATATCCCTCTCGAAGAGGTCGCAAAAAAACTTGGGCTATGAAGTCCTGCTCCACCCGGGCGTATCCAAGTATTTACTAAAGCTTGCGAGGGATGCTCCAAAGGACGCCAAGCGGTGCGTTCATGGGCTTCGGGAACTCGCAAAAAATCCCCTCAAAACGAGGCCCGGCGTGGACATCGCGCCCTGGAAGGGTGAGGAGTTCAGCCATAGATTGCGTGTCGGGAGGCACCGTTTCGGCTACCGGGTCGATAAGCGGGCTAAACTCATATACGTAGATGCGGCCTGGTTCAAGTGAGGGGACCGGCACACGGTGGATCGTTGAGCAACCCGAATGGTGGGGCCGCCAGGATTTGAACCCGGGTTTGCGGGTCTCTTCGCACCGCTCCAGTGGGTCATCATTCACGATGTCAGTAGACCCACGATTCTTCACTGGAGCCCGCTGTGCTACCAAGCTACACCACGGCCCCTTACTTTCTTAGCTCGCAAAATTAAAAAATCTTAAAAGTTTACTTGCTACCACAGTTAAAAAGCTTGTAAACTGATTAGAGAATGAAAGAATGGAAGTGAGCATCCAACTTAACTACGTCTCAGCGGAAAGATTCTGGGAGCTAGGGAAACCACTGCCCAAGGGAATCCACATCTCCACAAACGTCAACGTGGTGAGTATTCAGCTCCAAGAAGAGAGACTCGTGGCCCCTTATGTAGTCACGATAAACTATTCTCCCTCCGTGGCTCAGATGAGTCTGAAGGGGAGAGCCGTTTTATCTGGAGACCGAAAGGAGCTGGAAAAGATCCGCGAAGAATTTGAGAAGCGACGAACCCCCCCTATCGTGCTCCTGCAATCCATAACTGGGAGCTCTTTAGTAGAGGCAACTCTCATCTCAAGATCTCTCCACATTCCTCCACCCATCCCCTTACCGAGCATACCCAAACCCACCTCAAAGAAAGAGGAAAAACCTGATTACGTAGGGTAGGGGCTCAGCTTCAGTTCTTCATCAGTTCCCTTCGATCCTCGAAAGCCTCTTCATAGCCCCAAATTTTTTCCCACACTCGGTTTTAAACCCCCCCTCCAAATTTGATATATGGAAGCTGAGAGCATCTGGAGAGAGATCGAAAAATGCAACCGATGTGAAAACTGCAAAAGAGTATGTCCGGGATACTTAGGGAGTGAGAACGAATCCTTTTCTCCTCTGGGAAGGATAAAATCAACGGAAAAACTGCTGAGGGGGGAGGAATTATCCAAGTCCGAGAGGGAGACAGCGTACGCCTGCACCCTCTGCATGGCATGTGAGTTGGAGTGCCCAGCCCATGTGAAAGTAACCGAATTGATAAAATACTTGAGAGCACGCCTAGACACCCTTGGAGCCACACCAAAACGGATACGACATGTGTTCGAAAACATGTCCAATCTCGGCTCGGTCCTGAGAGAGCCCCCTCATGAGAGGTTGAAGTGGATCGATGGATCCACCGAGTTGACTCCAGGAGCGGAAACCGTCTATCTCACCGGATGCATCGTAGCGTACCGACTCAGAGACATCGCAAAGGATGTAGTCCGGGTACTCAATCAAGCCGAACTCCGGATCGATGTGCTCGGGGAAAAAGAAAACTGTTGCGGATTGAACTTCTTCCAATTTGGAAAAAACGAAGAAATCGCAAAGCTTGCCAAGAAAAACATTGAAAGTATAGAAAGAACCGGAGCGAAGTCTGTTATCTTCTCCTGCTCTTCTTGCTACGATGTATATTCCACAATCTACCCCTCCATATATCGAGAACCCAAATTTGAGGTCGAACACATCTCCCAAACGATTCACAGATTGATCATGGATGGAAAGTTGAACTTCACGGACGAATGTAAGGGGAAAAAAGTCGTATTTAAAGATCCTTGTCATTTAGGAAGGAGATGTGGAATTTATCGAGAGCCGAGAGAAATCCTGAAGTATATGGGGGCGGAGCTAATAGAATTCAAGGAGAATCGAGCTAACGCCTTATGCTGTGGGGCCCCGACCATAAGGCTCTTTTCACCTCAGATCTCAGAAAAGGTGGGGGAACTTCTGATCAGGGAAGCTCAAGAAAAAGGCGTGTCTACGATAATAACCTCATGTCCCTTTTGTTACCTCCACTTGAAACTCGTGAACGAGAGGCTTAACTCAAAAGTGGAGATTCAGGAGCTTCCCGTTTTCGTCCACAATTACTTGGAGAGGAAATATTGAGTGTTTTAGAGATAGCTTGTGTGAAGGGAAAACCAAAACTCATAGGCAAAGGGCTTTTCAGGTACGTGTTCAAAAAGGGAAGACTCGTGCTTAAAGTGGAAAGTAACAAACACTCTCTGGAGGAACTCCGGAGAAGGGCTGCCCAGACCGATTCACGCATCAGGGGACTGAGGGAGGAGCTCCCCTTCCTCCCCGAGTATTACGGCACGGTAATAGGAAGCGTGAATAGGGGGAAAAAGTTGTACCCGGTGCTCATCTCTTTCCACGAATACATCAAACCCCTGAACTACTTCTCCGTTTCAAAGATGAGGGGGGTAATAAAGCTCATAGGAGAAGCTGCAGAAAAGGGATATGTACTCGATGTAAAAATGCCGAATTTCGGGATTAAAGGGAATAAGATATACTATTTGGACGAATTCGGGATCGGGAGGAATCCTCTCCCACCCGACTTGACTGAAAGCATTGTTAGGAACTTCAAGTCCTTGTGGAGGCAGAGAAAGGGATAGCATTGGATCTCTGACATGGGAACCCATTTGAGCCCAATCTGGCGGGTTATTCCAATATTTTCTCCATGACTTCTTCGATGTTGGAAACTTCCTCGATGCGGATGGCCCATCCGTGATTTTCCGCATACTCGTTAAGATCCACCACCACTGGTTCCCAAGTGACCCACTGAAACCCTGGGAATGGCTGATAGGTCACCTGTCTGTAGGTAACCACCTTACTCTGTCCGGGGGGAACCAAGAAAAGGCCCGCTCCGATTTCTTCTGCAGCCTGAGCCTTGCTCAATATCCCGCCGACCGGACCTATCGTGCCATCCTCCTGAATCGTCCCCGTAAGAACCACATCCCTCCGGACTTTCCTGTTTTCGATCGCAGCGATGAGAGCAATCGCGGTTATCGCCCCAGCACTCGGTCCATCTATCGCCTGCACTTCCACCCTCTCCCCAGTCGGTGTGCATACGATGAATAGCACGTCTGCTCCCTTTATTCCCTCCCCATCCTCATCCCGTGCAATTCCTGTGATGTCACATGCCACCTTTAAAGCCGTGATATTTGCATACTGGAAATCAAATCCAACCAGTGGACTCGTATCGACCAAAACCCGCCCCTCACCCGGGAATATCCTCACCGTGAGCTGACAAATCATTCCAGCCCCATCTGAACGTACTGCTGCTATGGGGACCGATGTCTCACGTACGTTCTCCACTGACCAAATCCTTCCACCCGCTCCCTCAAGATGAAGAAGGTGGCTAAACACCCCCGCCCCGACAAGCAGACCTAAGATGAAAGAGGTTCCAAGCCCGAGTATTACTTTTCCGACTCCAGTTCCTCTCTGAAACAATCTCTCACTCCTTCGATCTGAGGACACCCGGTCTAAGAATTTAGAAGAATCGAGTATAAAATTAAACTCCTACCTCCAAAAACACCATCGATGAATTACCGAACATCTTTCAACGGTTACGATTTGTAATCGTCAGCTATTCTACGGTCTCTCCCGTTCTGACCTTACGTACCTCTCCGCATCGATTATGAAAATTTTACTATCGCCTCGATCGCCTCTTCCATTCCCTCATCTCCAAGACGAGTTCGAAAGGAAATCAGGGGGGCCTACAAATACCCAGTGGACACGGTAGGCGTCAACATTTACATGGCATGGCGAAACTGCCCACTCCGGAGGGTGGCCCGTCGCGGAGATCGCAAAGCGAACGGGGTAGAGCCCCGACACGCCCCAAGAACTTACGAAGTTCTTAGAATGTCGACGATTTCAACATTTGACGATTAACACTGAGCAGGTTTTCGTAATACAAGTGAGGCCTATTTCCTCCAACCCTCGTATACCTTTTGGGCCCCAGCTATGTCTCCCGGTTCCAAGGAAATTTTCTTCACTTCCCCATACTCCGTGTACCCATACATCGTCATCTCTGAATATTTCTCATTGTACAGATCGGCAAGCCCGGTCCAGTGCCCCGCCTCGTGGGTCACAACGTTTTGAATGTCAAAAGCGTGGGACAGCTCCGCGCCACCCTCATCGTCAGGGTCTATTCCCCACCTGTACAAGTAGTTCAGCACGATATCGGCATCAACCACCTCCCCCGTCTCACTCACGTACCATATAGACGCCACCGCTACTATTCCAGGTCTTAATCGATCCCAAGTTATTACGTTCTTATAATCTGGGTACCGCGTGCTCGCCCTAGCTAAGTAATCGACCGCTACCTCATCACCATAGAGCTCCACGCGGTAGATAGTCTTGTAGCTCTCATAGTTTTCATAATCGACGGCTAGGTCCCAGTTCTCGAGAGCCGCTTTGATTTCGGTTACCACAGCTTTTGTGGATAATCCATACCAAAGCCCTCCCAAGGGATTGACCGTGTAAGGAACCCCATCTGGATGCTTGTCCAGATTCCACCAGAGGCCCAAAAGCTCATAAGCATCTAGGGCGCCATCTCCATCTGGATCACCTATCTCTACTGACCCAGATGTCTGAGCAGATTCAGACTCGTAGCTTATGAACACGAGCTGGGTAAGCTTCCCGTAGGGATTGATCACCCTAAGCTCTCCAAACCATTCATCTGGAATGAGCGCCCCAGCGTCTCCACCGACACCCACGGATGGAGGCATTGCTAGGATCAAAGAGAGGGTAAGTACTACAATCCCAAGCAATAATGGCCTGCTAAGCCTTCTCATCTGAAAGGGACTGCAGTTTGGCATATAAAACCCTTCCTGTACCTAAGCCTCTCGGGTAGGTTCGGCCAAGACTCGATACCCTTCGATCGGATGAAATCGGCTGTTTTGCTCGGGATCTCTACGAGTCCGAATAACCGGTACCTACAATCAGAATTTCGGGTTTGGCCTTCACGGTTTCTTCAAGTCTTGGCGGTCCTCCTTGCGCCGCCAGCCATTCTTAACTTGATCGGAGGTATAGGTTCTCCTCTTGATGACCGCTCTACCGAAATCATAGGATTCGACTATGGGCTCTCCCCCTGCATTTTTCTTTATCGCTGCAGAACCAGCACACCGGGCAGAGCACGGTGTAGCGCCCCCTCAGCCCCCATCGGCACCTTTTTCTTCCTCTTCGTTTCTCTTTCAAAGATCCCATCCCATGTTGCTACTCCGAACACTCGTATATATCTCTCCCCCGCCCGTCGTCTTCCCTTCAGTGCCCTAGTTCTGTTGGCAGTCCGTGGGGCCCGGTTGAAGCTCGAACTCCTTCTGATGTTCAAAAAGGCGGGCCGGACGGGATTCGAACCCGTGTTACAGGCTCTCCCCTTCCATTCCTAGGAAACCGGAGGCCTGTGTCTTGTCCCGACTGGACCACCGGCCCATTAGAAAATTGTTTGTGGAGGTAAAAATGGAAAGCGAGAAGCGAAGGGTTTATCCTCACGAGAGACCACCACAGGTGTAAGATTCAGCCGAAGGTCTTCATTGAACTCAAGATTTCTCACGGATCTTTCTAATAACTTCTCGGATTTTATCGAAATTCCGATATACCCTACTCCCTACCGACAAGGCCGTAGCGCCCACCGCCATCAGATAAAGCCACCAAGGGGATGGAAGAAAGGGGATCACCCCAAGCGAACCCAATGTCCAAAGCAATCCACTCCCCACCGTACAAGGAGTTATCACGGCCCAAGCCACCAGCTTATTCACGTTCGTCATGTACGTTATTATCACGGCCCAAACCGACCCCGCTACAAAAGCTATAAAACCCACTTCTGCTATCGTTAGGTGTCCCACCTTTCTTCGCTTAACGATTGGCACGTGCACTGTCCTTCTTCGCATCAAGACCCGCTCGAGTCTCCGAGCGAAAAATCCTACTATTCCGAACCACAGTACCACGATTATCGCATTCATCGCTGCGATGAGGGCAACCGTTTGAATCGAGGAAAAACCTTGAGCTACCGCATAGGCCGTTCCCCCCACCGGACTGAACACCCAAGTGGACAGAAAGACTCCCAGAAGCTTCAACATTCGATCCCCACTCTTTCCTGAGGGGGCTTCATTTGGGAAGCAGAGTAAAACAAGAGTACCCCCTCAGCTCCCCGAGCTTCCGAACCTCTTTGAGCTTCAGCTCGGAGATCCTTTTCTCATACTCGTAAAACTCCTCCGCCGATCCGGCCAACTCTTCTCGCAAGAGAGCCAGAGCAACCTGATAACTATTTTCCTGCATCAGACGGTAGTGACCGATCAGCTGTTCCTTAGATTCCTCAAACTCATCTCGGTCGAGGTTCCGTACGGCTTTGATCTCTTTAAGCATTAGCTCCTTCACCTCCTTTACGTACTTCGGATCCGTCCCCACGTAGAAGACGTCGTATCCATAACTCAACCCTACCTCCGGATGAACCGAGACCTCATATGCGAGTCCCCGCTTGTCCCTTATTTCTTGAAAGAGCCTAGAAGAGGCACCTCCAGCCAAGATCGCATTAAACGACTGGAGGGCGTACCTCTCCCTCTCCCGAAGGGTAGGGATATAAAAAGCAAGCGCGATATGCGCCTGTTTGAGTTTTTCCCTCCTCTCCACCTTTTCTCCTCTCGTTTTCTTCACCCTAAGCTCGGGTTTCGGTGCGGGCTTTACATGCAGAAAACGTTTGGAGAACTCCACCACCTCCTCCGGGTCGGCTTTTCCCACCACGCAGAGTACCGGATTGTTATACCTCCCGAAGAACTCAAGAAGGGATGATTTGGAGATAGATTTTACGGTTTCTTCCGTTCCAACGATATCCATCCCGAACGGTGGTTCATAGAGAAGAGATTTCACCTTTCCGATGGTATACGTGCGGGGATCGTCATGATACATCTTGACCTCCTCCAGCACCACATTTTTTTCTTTCTCTATTTTCTGATCTTCAAATGCTGGATTGGTGAGCATGTCTCCAAGGAGATCTATGCTCAGCTCTAAGTACTTGGAGGAAAGTTTGATCCAGAAGGCTGTGATCTCTTCGTCTGTGAATCCGTTAAGCACTCCACCCCGTTTTTCTACTGCTGCTGAGAGCTCCTTAGAAGAGCGAGTTTTAGTCCCCTGAAAAACGCAGTGTTCGAGGTAGTGGGCTATTCCCTTCACCTCCACCGGTTCGTGCCCGGCTCCCAGCCTGACGGCCAGAAGGGTTGTTACGAGTGGAAGTTCTCTGCGCTCAAGTAAGATCGTCAAACCGTTTTCCAGCGCGATGCGATGGAAATCTGCCTCCATTACCCTCTCCCGCCATGCTGCTTTCGAGGACTAAAGACTTTAGTCACCTAGGATTAAAAGAGAGACGAGAAGTATTTTAAGATGACAGGGGGGACAGTTTTCGTTTACAAGGAAGAGTACCTGAAGTATCACTTCGGTCCGCTCCACCCATTTCGACCGGAAAGGGAAAAATATACCTTTGAGAAACTTCAGAAACTTGGAATCGTTGACAAGTGCTCAAACTTCTTTGAGCCCGATTCCGCAACGGAAGAAGACTTGCTCCTCGTTCACTCTGGGAGGTACGTGGATTTCGTTAAACGTATGAGCGAAATGGGAACGGGATATCTGGACTACGGGGATACTCCGGCAACCAAGGGGATTTACGAAGGCTCGTGTGCACGGGTAGGGGGATCTCTGACTTGTGCTAAGCTCGTGATGGGGCGCAAATTTGCTCATGCCTTCAATCCGGGGGGAGGACTCCACCACGCCGCCCAAGACCATGCAGCTGGATTTTGCGTTTTTAACGATGTCGCGATAACTGCTCGATTTCTCCAACGCGAGTATGACCTCAGACGGATAGCCATCATCGATACGGATGGCCACCACGGAGATGGAACCCAAGAAACATTCTACCGGGAGCCCATTCTTACCATATCCTTTCATCGAGAGGGGATTTACCCGGGCACTGGATATCCGGAGGAGATTGGAGAGGAAGGAGGAAAAGGATATTCGGTAAACGTCCCTCTCCCGGCGGGAACCACCGACGACGCGTACCTTTTCGCCTTTAAAGAAATCGTGCCCCCTTTGCTCCAAGCTTACAAACCAGAAATCGTGATCCATCAGTTCGGAGTGGATGGGTACTTCCGAGATCCCCTAGTCGGCTTGGGCTTGACAACGAACGCTTACCAACATATGGCAATGAGAATGCATGAGCTGACCCATGAACTCTGCATGGGAAGGTACATCATCCTAGGAGGAGGAGGATACAGCCCACCAGATGTCTGTAGGTGTTGGACGATAATGTTCGCTACAATCGATGAGGTTCCTGTTGAGAGATTTAAAGACCTTTGTGACGAACCCCGTCCCTGCGAGGGAATCCCCCAGCGAGTGAAAGATGTCGTAGAAGAAGTCAAGAATCTGATTTTTCCTTTTCACGGACTGGAATCTAGAAGTTAGAAGCATCACGATCTTCGGATTTTGGGATTAAGTGCCCGATGTGGCCCGCAATGATTAAAATCTCAAGGAGGAGAAGATGGTGATGGTCGAGTATCTCAAACTCTCTAACCACATTTTCTTCCTAGAGGGTGAGAACAAAGGGCGGTACCCGTTCTCCAACTCGATGCTACTTGAGGGGGACAAAAGGATTCTAATAGACACAGGAATAGGTCCCACCTCAATCGAGGAATTGATAAGGGAGAAGAGGATCGATCTTGTCCTCATATCCCACGGTCATGAAGATCACATCGTGTCCAATCCTCTTTTCGAAGATGCTGAGATATGCTGTCATAAACTTGATGCTCCTCTCCTCCGATCCGTAAGGAAGTTAGAAGAAATCTACGGCTCTGTGGGAACCGATGCGGAGGAGGAAATGAGGGGATTCCTCAGGGACATCTTCGGCCTCCGAGACTCAAGGGTCGACTTCGAGTTCGAGGATGGATGCGAATTCGAGCTCGGCTCACTTACGGTAAAGGTCATCCACACACCCGGTCACTCCGCGGGACACTGTTGCTTCTACATTCCCTCGAAGAAAATGGCGTTCATAGGGGATGTGGATCTTACCCCTTTTGGACCATGGTATGGGGGTATCGACTCCGATATCGACCAGTTTTTGGGATCAATAGAGAGGATTAAGGAACTTCAACTCGAAGTGGCAGTGACCAGTCACAGAGGGGTAGTACGTGGGAGAAAGGAGATATCCCAAGCACTTGATGAGTTTGCCCGCAAGATCTTCGACCGTGAGAGAAGGCTTTTGGAACTCTTAAATGAAGAACGAGGGTTAGACGAAATAGTGAACCAAGCGATCATCTACGGAAAATTTCCCCATCCGGAGAAGCTTTTCAAGCTTTCTGAAAGAATCATGATCGAGAAACATCTCCAGCGACTCATCATGCAGGGAAAGATCGAATGCACGGAGAGTGGGTTCAAGAGGATTTAATCATCCTCAACCCATCTTGCCCCTCTCTCGTATACCTCCTTTTTCCAGATGAAAACCTCTTTTTTTATTCGGTTCATAAGCTTGGGGAGGATTGAAAAAGCCTCTGCTCTGTGCTCGGAGGCTATCAGAAGATATATCGTGTCCTCACCCGGTTTAAGATCGTCAACGATGTGGTGGATCATCACCCGTAGTATCCCCTTTTTCCTCTCCGCATCGGAGGCTATCTCCCTCAGCTGACCAATGGCTTCGTTCCTTGCGGCCTCGTAGTGAAGATATCTAACTTTCTTCCCGCCTCTGGTGGATCCTCTGACCGTACCGACAAAACACGTTATTCCCCCGGCCTTCCCCTTGACCTCCCTCTTCATCTTCCTTAAGAGCCTCTGTAGATCTACTTCTCCCCTCGCGTGGATACCCACATCAGGCACGATCATCCATCCTAAAATTCCGTATCAAACTGTACACCAGTCTGACACGGGATTTTTTGCGCCTCTGCCAGCGGGTTCGACGCGGCTACGAGCCGCTCCACCGCTGGCTGCATCCGGCGCCATTCGGGGGGAA
>JAPDJF010000024.1 GCA_029259185.1 Hadesarchaea archaeon | reverse complement strand
ATCCCGCCAGAAGTCCGCTACACGGAAAGGCAGGCTTACGTCTGGGCCAGGAACTGCGAAGAAAAGAATTGTCCCCCCCCGATCCACACAGTGGAGTGCTTGCTCACCGGCGGAAGGAGCTCCCGTGCAAATTATCACACGATCTGCCCCTCTGCCCCTGTTCAACTCCCGTACCCTGCTCGGAACGTCCTCCTCAGCGTTCACCACCTCATCAGCCCCGAATCTCTTAGCCATCTTCAGACGGTATTCATTCAAGTCCGTGGCTATGATCCGCTTGGCCCCCTGGATCCTGGATAGTTGCACATGCAATAGCCCAGAAACCCCGCTACCAAGCACCAGAACCGTGTCGTCCCTTTCCACCCCTGCCAACCTCTGTCCTCGCACCGCACAGCCCAGGGGCTCGATGAAGGTGCCTTCTTCGAATGACATGTGCGCTGGGAGTCGGTAAATCCCTCGCTCCACGTTTATCTTTGGGACACGCACGTACTCCGCGAAACCGCCTGGCTCGTAGTTCGTGGTGCGCAAAGTCTCACACGCGGTCTCATGACCTCTCCTGCAATAGCGACACTCACCACAAGGGACGTGGTGGGAAACGAAAACCCTATCCCCCACCTCAACCCCCTTCACCCCTTCACCCAACTTCACCACCACACCCGTGGCCTCATGGCCGAGCACCCTAGGGGCCTGCTTTACCCTGTACCACTCAAGCACATCACTCCCACATATGCCGCACGCCATCACTTTCATCAGGATTTCTCCTGGACCAACCACCGGTGCGGGTAATTCCTCAAGCCTCACATCTCGATTGCTGTAGTACACAGCCACGCGCATGGGGCCCCTCACAGGCGCACCAACTCTTCGACGCCTACCTCCCTCAGGTCGGTGACCACCAAGTCCGCTCCAGCACCGCGTAGTTCCTCTTCTTTTCCTATCCGGAGAACTCCGACGGCACGATACCCCAGCGACTTAGCCGCCCTTACACCCGAGGGTGCGTCCTCGAATACTACAAATTTTCGCAACCTCCCACCCGCGAGCTCGTTCAGTCGTTCCGCCGCGAATCTTTGGATCTCCACCTTCCCCCCCAGATCCATTCCACACACATCGACATCGAAGACCGAATACAAGGTGTCATCTTCTCGAAGCACGCCTGAATCGTCGCCCACCTCGCGTAGGATCCTATCCCTCGAGGTTCGAACGAGCATGTCCCTCACGTTCTTCGAGGCCGAGGCTGCTGCTTGCAAGATTCCGGCCCTCTTGGCCCTCAGGAGCTGGATGACCGCATCCGCGAAGAGCTTGAACTCTCCCTTCCTTATGAGTTCCCGTATGAGTTCGTTCTTCTCGGTGCAAAACCTCTCGAGGATCGCTCTCCGCTCCATATCCCCCTTGACCCCGAGTCGATCGTAAACGCCCTTCAGACGCAGGATGTTGTCCCCACCCTCATACCTCGGCCTTGACGCGACGTGGGTGAAATAGAACTCCGAACTGAGCTCATCCACGCTCCAGGGTTCCCTCGTGGCGACCACCCGCCAAGCCTCCTCGTGGGGGCTATCAACGACCACCCCGTCGATGTCCCATATGAAACCTACGCGGGAGAATTCATCCCCTAGTGACATGGATCTTGCCTCCGACTCTCACTACGTATCTCTTACCCCATATTTCCAAGTTTGCCTCACGTGCTCCCCCGAGTGAGGAAACCTCGATTCCATCTCTCGCGATAACGAACTCCAACAAGCTCCGCCTGAACCAGACCCTGAGTCTCACCTTCCCCCAATGGGCGGGAAGGATTGGATTTACCCTGAGCGTTCCCCCCTTAGGCCTCAAACCAGCAAAGCCGTGGACTAGAACTTGCCAAGACCCACCGAGAGCCGCGACATGCACCCCCAGCTCGGTATTGCCGTGGATGTCCTGTAGATCCGTGTTCGCGACCGTTTTGAAATACTTGTAAGCCATGTCTACCTCTCCCACCTCCAGTGCGACGACCGCATGGCTGGGGAGGCTGAGGGAGGACTTATGCGTGGTCCTCCTCTCGTAGTACTCGAAGTTCACCCTCTTCACGTCGGGGGGGAATTCGTCAGGAAAGATGGAGAGGAGAAGGAGTACATCGGCCTGTTTCACGAGTTGGGTGTTTGCAACCTCTGACATCTTGACCCCCGGAGGCCAGCTTGGCATGCCCCGATCATCCCGCTCGACCACCACATCCCTCCGCTGGAAGTACCCTTCGAACTCCTCTATCAACCCACCGGGATGTTCGAGGATGAGGATGTTCTCAGCTATCTCCTCCCAACGCTCGACCTCGTGCTCCTCGAGCCCTATTCTCCTCATCACCTTCCCCAGCTTCCGTGGATACCTATTCCGAAGATCGCGGTAGAGCGCCGAGGCGTAGCGCAGGGCCCACCTTGCTAGGGCGTTTGTGTAGGAGTTATTATCTACACATTCTTGGAACTCGTTTGGACCCACCACCTTTCTGATTACGTACTTCTTCTTCCCTCCATCGTAGGTCACGCGCGAGGCCCAGAATCTCGCTGTCTCGAACACCATTTCAGCTCCGTAGTCCAGCATGAAGGCTTCGTCCCCCGTGGTCTCGCAATAATTGGCCAGCCCGTAGATCACGTCTCCCGCTATGTGGTGTTCCCTCTCTTTGTTGTACACGGGAATAACGGTGCCATCGAAGTTCACCCATTGGTCCGGAGTTTCGTCCTCCCCGGTGAGAGCCGATTCCCACGGCCAGAGAGCCCCTGAGTAACCCTGTCTCCTAGCACCCTGACGTGCCTTCTCAAGTCTTCGGTACCTGTAAAGGAGCAACTCCCTCGCTACCTCTGGTCTTACGTAGATGAAGAACGGGAGGGCGAAGATCTCGGTGTCCCAGAACACATGCCCCTGGTACCACTCCCCCGAGAGCGCCTTCGCCGGGATACTGGCATCCATCCCCGGGCGAGGCGCGGCTATCAGGAGGTGATAAATGTTGAACCTGAGTGCCCGCTGGATTTCCTCGTCCCCCTCTATTTCGACATCCGCAACCCGCCAGAGTCTGCTCCACGCCCTCGTGTGGTTCCGGAGCAATGAGCCCAACCCATGTTCACTCTTCTCACGGAGAAAATCCTCACATGCCCTTCTGAGTTCTGCCATGCTCTGGTTTGAGGATCTCAAAATCCCAATCAGTTTCTCCATCAAGTATTTCCTCCCTCTTCGAGCCATGAACGAAACCTCTCGAACCGTTCCATCCTTCCCTGAGTACGAGCGTGTGAGAGACCCCTCAACATGTTTCCCGCCCGAGCGAACGCTTAACTTCGAGCCGAATCCCACCGATATCTTTAGGTCATTCGTCTTCACGCCGAGAAACTCCATTTCGCCCTCCCCGCTCTCTACCACCGAGTAGTGTTTGATAGGCCTTCCAGTCGCCCTCATCTCGTTCTTGGTCGTTCCGTCTATCACCGACCTAACGACCACCTCTGCATCTATGTCGAGGGACGATAGAGATGCCCTAATCACCCCGACCCTAGGCTCGGCCATGCTGAAAAACCTCAAGGATTCGTACTCGTACCTGAACCCCTCTCCGTCCCTGAACAAGGTACGTCGGAGGAGCAGTCCCCTCCTGAGATCGAGCACCCTGCGATGCTCGAGTACCTCCATTCGCTCGAGATCCAACTTCTGGCCCCCAACGTACACCTGCAAGGGAATCGGATTTGGAAAATTGACTATCTCGAACGACTCCCCCTCACCCCTATCGTAGACCCCTGCGAGATACGTGCCCGCGTACATGCGTGGGTGACCTTCCTCAAGCACTCCCCTGGAACCGAGGTAGCCGTTTCCCAAGGTGAACGCCGCTTCCCAGAACCTCACCCTCCCCGCATCCACCCCCTCCTCGACCACAGACCAGCCCGGATGGGGAAGCCTCATCAGCATATCTATGGCTCGGTCGCCAGCCTATTTAGGATTTTGAAGTTCAATCCCCACACGCTTAGAGTTTCTACTTCCTGCTTCCCCTCGCCTCGATGAACAGCTCATGGGCTTCCTTTGGTGTTGCGTTCTCGTGGATGATCGCCCGAAGGGCTTTGATCATTGCCACCGGATGGTCGTGTTGCCAGATGTTCCTTCCCAAGTTCACACCTATCGCACCCTTTTGAATGCCATCATGAACGAACTCGAAGACTTCCATCTCTGAGTCCACTTTCGGCCCTCCAGCCATGACGATGGGAACGGGACACCCCTCGACCACCTTCTCAAAACCCTCCTTGCAGTAATAGGTTTTCACCACCCTCGCTCCGAGTTCCGCTGCTATTCTGCAGGCGAGGGCCAAGTAACGGGCCTCTCGCTTCTCAAGCTCTTTGCCTACTGCCGTGACCGCCATCACAGGGATGCCGTAGTCCTCACACTCATCCACGAGCCTAGCGAGGTTCAAGAGCGTATCGTGCTCATACTTGCTACCCACGAAGATCGAAAGGGAAACCGCGCTCGCGTTGAGACGAATGGCCTCTTTGACCGAAGTAGCGATACCCTCATGGGAAAGGTCCTCCCCCACTACGCTGGTTCCACCGGACACCCTTAGGATAATGGGTTTGGTGTTCTCTGGATCCACGCAGGATCGAAGGATCCCACGGGTGAGCATGATGGCATCCGCGTAGGGAAGCAGTGGCTTGATCGTTTCTCCAGGTCTCTCTAGCCTGCGGGTGGGGCCTTGGAAGTATCCGTGGTCTATGGGTAGGAAAAGTGCCCTACCATCCCTCTGAATGAGTTGGGCGAGCCGATTCTTCATTCCCCAATCCATGCTTCCTTTCACCTCTCGGGCTTGACGATTAAATAACCTTTCTCCATGAGCCAGTGGTGAAACTCCCAAGCGGTGTGTCTACACCCCGTCCTGCACGTTCGCCTCACATCCTCATACTCCTCCGAACCCGGTTCCTTGCTGTCCAACTCTAGCTGAATGGGACACTTGACGCTCCGACAAAATTCTCTTTTCCTGTACTCGGCGTATCCCTCAGGCAACATCGTCTCATGTTTTACCGATTCCTATTTATCTTTCTTGGTACAAGCCCTTCTCGCCGAAAGCAATTAAATCGGCTAAACCCCTTGTGATTTATTGGTGCGGCCGTAGTCTAGCCTGGTTAGGACTCAGGCCCTCCAGCCAGCGGGAGGAGAGCCTGTGGCGCGGGTTCGAATCCCGCCGGCCGCATCAACCGTAGCCAGTTTAAAAAGGAAAAAATTTGAGACGATTTTCGTGCCCAGACCGCTACTGAGGTTTTACTAGGAAATCACAGTTCTCGTTCCCTTCGGAGAAACACCTTACCTCCTCCGCCACGAACTCCTTCCCAACCATCCGACTGGTCGCTCCAGCGATGAAGCCTGCCACGAAATGACACGTTTTCCTGCCCGTTCTCCCCATGTGCTTTGCTATGTACGTCCCCCCTCTGAACCTGAGCACGCGTCCACCCTCCTCCTTCAAGAACTCTATGGTACCCATCCCACTCATCGAGAAGAACGCATCCGTGTAGTACGTTCTCTCCTTGATTCCGAGCTTCCCGAGTGAGAAGTAATCGAACAGCCAGCCGCATATCCTTTTCCCAGACCTGACTCCTGCTTCGTAGACCAAAGCATCGGGAATTCCCGTCTTCGGATCCGGTGGAATCGAGTCTCTCAAGATGTTCGAGAGATCTATTATGCACTCCAACCACATCTCAAATGCCGCAGACCACTTCTCACTCAGGAAGTTGTGCACTTTCTCTTTCGTCTTTTCGTACGGACTCTCCTTCATCTCACCGCTAATCTGTTATTTAGAGGCCAAAAATATTTTACTCCCAATCTCGATGTACACATCGTGGGTAGAACCCCCTACCCAAGGATTAATAAGATTTTCCGTAGAATTCGTTGGATGAGCGAGGAGAGGATAAAAACTATTAAACCCACCATATGGAACTTCCAAGTGCTCGGCGGGGAGAAAGCATGGGAGGAAGTGGTCTACTCCGCACGACTATCAGGGGTGCCACCCCAGCTCAAGGGGGAAGAAGTGTTCAAGATGATCGTTCGGAACGATTACGGATCCGCCCTAGAACACGTGATCATCAAGTTCGACATCAAAATGTCGAAGGGTATCGCTCCCGAATTCCTAGAGCATCGAATTGCAAGCCACACGGGTTTCTCCACGAGATACGTCAGGGTAGATGAGGGAATAGACAAAGAGGAACCAACCTACGAAGTGATACTGCCTTGGGATCTGCTCAGGCTCGACGATGATTCTTCCCCGAAGAGAGAATTTTGGAAGAGTGTTATGCAGGGGATAGAGTCGTACAAGAGGATGCTCGACGGTGGGATACCGAGAGAATCCGCTAGGTACGTCCTCCCGTTCTGCTCGGCCGTTGGAACTTACCACGTGACCATAAACCTGCGTTCCCTCCTCAACCTCCTCGGCCTCCGGCTCTGCGTCAGGACCTCACCCGAATTCAGGTGTCTCGCTGCCCAGCTCTACTTCGAACTCCTCAAACACCTACCTCTCCTCCGTGGGCTGGTCGGGTGTAGGGGATTCATGTCAGGGGTCTGTCCTGAGGCAGGGGTGACGGGAGTGAGAAAGGGGGAACCCCATCCCCACTACCCCGCATGTCCATTCAAGAATCCAGAAAGTGACATATTCATCCCGACCAAAAGTGAGCGGAGGCGGAGAGATTTCAATCCATCTAGGGCCCTCGAAACCCAGGAGAAAGTTTTTGAGAAGTGGGCTGCGTGGGAATGATTTTAACCATCCCACCGAATCTTGATTGATGCCGGCCAACCTCCCTCCTGAGTATTTTAAGGCCGAGCAGAGATACCTACAGGCAAAAACGATCAAGGAGAGGATTGAGGCCACGCAGGAAATGATTCGAATAGCCCCCAAACACAAAGGAACGGAGAAGCTCCTCAAGGTACTCAAGCGGAGGCTTGCGAAGCTGAGAAAGGAGCTCGAGGAAAGGGAGAGATCGAGACCCAGAGGAGGAAGGGGGACTGGCTTCGCTATAAAGAAGGAGGGATGTGCGCAAGTGGCAATCGTCGGGTTGCCGAACTCGGGTAAGTCCACCTTGCTCAGGATGCTCACGAGCGCACGACCCGAAGTGGCGAGTTACCCTTTCACCACCCGTGTGCCGGTTCCAGGGATGATGGAATACGAAGATGTACAGATTCAACTCATCGAAATTCCTGCCGTGGTCGAGGGATCGAGCCTGGGAAAGGGACTCGGAACCCAACCCCTAAGTGTTGCGAGAAACGCGGATGCGATCGCCCTCGTCATCGATGCCTCCAGCGACCCGCAGCCCCAACTGCGAACCCTAGTTGAGGAACTCGAGGCTATGGGGGTGAGGCTCAACCGGGATCCTCCCAAGGTATCCGTGCAGAAGAGACAGGAAGGAGGAATCGATGTGATAGGTGCCAACTTGATCGAGGGGGGAGAAGAGGAGATCAAGCGCGTCCTACGTGAGCGTAGGATACACAACGCTCTCGTCACCGTGGAGGGAAGGATTTCGATTGAGGATCTTGAAGAGGTGCTCGACGGGTCGCTCGTGTATCGCCACTCGTTCGTGATCCTCACCAAATGCGACTCAGCGGAGGGTGAACCGGAGAGGTTAGGTCCATTTCCAGTCATCCGTGCGATAGGACCGATCGAGGAACTCAAGAGGAAGATTTTTGAGAACCTAGAACTCATCCGGGTGTACACGAAGAGACCGAACGAAAAGCCGTCTGAGCGACCCTTGGTCCTCCGGAAGGGCTCCACGATCCTCCACGTCGCGAGAGCCATCCACAGGGATTTTGAACTAAAACTGAGATCCGCCAGGGTATGGGGATCCGCTCAATTCCCCGGCCAGCGCGTACCCCGAGACTACGTGCTTCGCGACGGGGACGTGGTTGAGCTCCACCTCTAGCAAAACCTAAAGCAACTTCTTTATCTTCTCCTCGATGAACTCCGCGGGCACCGCCCCTACGATTTCGTCCCTTAGCTCCCCGTTCTTGAAGTAGAGAATGGTAGGGATGCTCATTATCCCATACCTCGCCGCCACCGATGGATTCTCGTCTACGTTCAACTTCCCGAAGACCACCTTCCCCGCATACTTCCTAGCCAGCTCCTCAACGATGGGGGAGATCATCCTGCAAGGCGGACACCACTGGGCCCAGAAGTCCACCACGACCAGGGGGTTGTTTCTGATCACTTGATCGAATGTCCTCTCCGTCACCTCAACTGGCTCCGCTGGTGAACTCTTAGATTTCCCACCCATGAGCCTGCGCTCCAACTCCTTCAGCTTCTTCTCACGTATTTTTGAGAGTTCCTCGTCTATCTCGCCCATCGACTCCTTTTTTATAATGGGCCTCAAATATCTTTCCGTCAGGGTTTTGGTGGACACCCCGACTAATTTTTAAAGGGGGTCTCCAAAAGAAGAGATTTAGGAAGATGACCAAAAAACCGAGATACATAATCATAGCCGGCGGTGGGAAGGTCGGATCCCACCTCGCGAAGATGCTCACCCAGCATGGAAAAGATGTAACGCTGATCGAGAAGAGTTCTGAGGTGTGTGAGAAGCTCGCCGAGGAGCTCAACGCGCTCATCATCTGCGGAGATGCCACCGACAAGAAAATGCTCGAGGAGGCTAGGATCAAAGAAGCGGACGTCTTCGTCGCCGCAACGGGTAACGACAACGAGAACATAGTCGCTTCCCAGCTGGCCAAAAACGTGTACCAGGTTCCACTCGTTCTGGCCCGGGTCGAAGACTTGGAAAGGGCCCAGATGGTGCAGGGGTTTAATATAGATCTCATCGTTAGCCCCTCCCACGTTGCCTCCATGGTCTTCGAGAATGCGATAACCCTACCCGGAACCACTTCGATCTTCCTCTCGAACACGCTCGTTAGAGCGGCCGAGGTTCAAGTGCCCAAGGGATCCAGAGTCGTACACAAGAAGCTCGCCGACCTCTCGATCCCGAAGGGGTGTGTGATAGGGATGATCTACAGGGCGGGAGAACTCGTCGTTCCAAGAGGGGATACCACCCTAGAAGCGGGAGACGTCATAGCGATAATGGGGAGGGAGGACGCGATAGGAAAAGTCGTTGAACAGATCACGGGTAGGTAAGGATGGCCTTCAGGAAGACGAGCATTCGGGAGATCCTCAAGAAGAACTTGAATTTCATAGCAGGGATCTTAACCGAATTCATTCTCGCCTCCGTCCTCCTTTTACTCGCGATCACGATCTGCTTCCTGCTAGCCCTAGCTAAATCCCCCATCTAAGGTGCGGCCTTGATACCCAAGCTCGGACGGGAAGATTTTGAAATAATCGGATACAACTTGGGGAAGATATTCAACTTCCTCGCCATTCTCTTCTCGATCCCCGTGGTGGTGGCCCTGATCTACGGGGAGATAGACACCATCCCATACTTCCTCATCACCTCGGGCGTCACGCTCATCCTCGGGAACGTGCTCATATTCTATACATGCACCAAGAAGCCCATGGAGCTTAAACACGCCATATGTCTCGTCGCACTGACTTGGGTGCTAGCCTCAGTACTCGCGAGCACGCCCCTCTGGCTCGCGAATGCTACTAGCTCATACTTGGATGCTAATTTCGAGTCCCTCAGTGGCTTCACGGGGACGGGGCTCACGGTGGCCGTGGATATAGATCACATGGCCCACAGCGTGAACTTCCACCGCCATCTCCTGCAGTTCGTGGGAGATGGTATAGGGATCATAGTGGTCTCGCTCACGATCCTAGGCCGGACCGAAATAAGCAGCGTGCTCGCGTTCAGGGGAGAAGCGAGGGAAGAAGGAATAAGGCCGAGTGTGGTTCGGACCTCCAGAACGATATTCGGGATAGCGATAACATTCCTCCTTATAGGGGCCATCATGTTCGCGATCGCGGGACTGCACGAAGGCTTGGACCTCCGCTCTTCCATCTTCGACGGTTTCTGCCACTCGATGACGGGCTACGCCACCGGAGGGTTCAGCACCCGCTCCCAAAACCTGCTCTATTATCACGGACTGTGGTACGAACTCGTGGGAATGGTTCTGGCCATCATAGGTGCTCTGAACTTCAATCTCCACTACGTGGTCCTGCGAGGAAAGCGGAGGGAGATACTCGACAACATAGAGACGAGGACTTTCTTCTTCACCCTGCTGCTCGCGAGCACCCTCATCTCGTTCTGCCTCCTTTCGTCCAACGTCTATTCCTCCACCGAAGCCGTTTTCCGCAAGGGGGTGTTCCAGCTAGTTTCAGCCCACACCACCACCGGATTCGCCACGGTACCCTCACCACAGCTGGCGCTGATGTGGCCTGCCCTACCCATCATCATCATCTCGATCGCGATGCTCGTGGGGGGGTGCGCCAACTCTACTTCCGGGGGGGTGAAGGCCCTCAGAGTCGGCATCCTGATAAAAGCTTTCTTCTTGGAGGTGAAGAGGGCTCTCCTACCCAGATCGGCGGTGGTGAGGGGGAGATTCCACCACGTAGAGGATTCCCCTCTGACCGATACCGTGATCAAAGGGGCCGCCATGATAGCTACGGGATACCTTCTCCTCTTCACCCTCGGAACCCTTATCACGATGGGATACGGATACGATACGGAAGCATCGATGTTCGAGACTTCCTCGGCCCTTTGTAACGTGGGGCTAAGCTCCGGCATCACCTCACCTTCCATGCCGACCGGGCTCAAGATAACGTACATGCTCCTCATGTGGATGGGAAGGCTTGAGGTAATCACGGTGCTCGTGTTGCTAGCCGCGTTGGCGTTGGGAATATGGAGGGGAAAAGAATGGCGGGAAGAGAAATCCTCTTGATTTCACTCATCATCACCATGTTCCTAGCCCCCTGTGTGAAGGCTACATCCATCATGGGGCTTCTCGAGAACTCTGATGCGTTCGATGGAAAGATCGTAACGGTGCGGGGGGAGGTCATAGGGGTACTCGTGAAAGGTGATCACGCTTGGGTGAACATACTCGAGAACGGGTACGCCATAGGTGTGTGGTGCACGGCCGAGGATGCGGAGAAGATCTCAGTGGTCGGAGACTACACCCACATCGGGGATACCATAGAGGTGACCGGAGTTTTCCACCGGGCTTGTCCCGACCACGGAGGCGACTTGGACATCCACGCCGAAACCCTCACCCTCATATCTCCAGGCCACGAGATCCCCAGGAGCCTGAGCCCTTTCCTCACCGCACTCGGTCTGATCCTCTTGGTAACGGGCATCTTGGTGACGGTCTTTGTCCGGGTGAAGAAGAGAGAACCGTTCCACCCCCTCGGATATTAGGATCGGGAGAAAACTTTTATCGATGAGGAATGAACGACTCCCGGTGAGTTATGGCTCAGGAATCCGAGATTGAAGCCTACAGAAAGGTCGGGAAGATCCTCGCTGAGATCAGGGAAACCATCCGCCCCATGGTTAAGCCGGGAGAGTCCATCCTGAGGATAGCTGAAACCGCCGAATCTCTTATTAGGGAGAGGGGGGTGAAGCCCGCTTTCCCCTGTAACGTTTCCGTAAACGATATCGCAGCCCATTACACCCCCCCAGCGGACGCAGATACCGTGATCCAAGAAGGAGATCTCGTCAAGGTCGACATAGGGGCGCATCTCGATGGATACATCGCGGATACCGCGTTCAGCGTTGCTACCGACCAAGAGGGAGAGCTTCTAGTGCAAACGGTGGAAAAAGCCCTCCAAGCGGCGACCGAGGTGGTCAAACCTGGGGTGGACATAGGGGAGATAGGAAGGGCCGTCGAGGAAACGGCTACCGCAGCCGGCCTGAAACCCATCCGGAACCTCACAGGGCACAGCCTCGCCCGATGGACGCTCCACGCCGGCTTGAGCATACCCAACATCCGAGGAGAGACCGGACAGAAACTCCAAGTAGGAGACGTCATAGCCCTCGAGCCCTTCGTGACGAGTGGGGCGGGATACGTGGAGGACAAGAGGGAGATCCTGATTTACCGATATCTACATGACCGCCCAGTGAGACTTCGGATGACGAGGGAATTGCTTAGGGACATCAAACGAACGTATAACGGTCTACCCTTCGCGGAGAGGTGGCTGGCCAAACGCATGTCTAAGCTGAGGTTGAAGCTTACCCTTAAGGAACTCGTAGAGGTCGGGGCGCTCTGGCCCTACCACGTGCTGGCCGAGCGATCTGGGAAAAAAGTCGCCCAAGCCGAGAATACCATCATCGTGACGGAGGAGGGGTGCGAGGTCACCACCGAGTGACCCTTGTTTTCCCATCGAGCTAGCGGGGATCATCACCCGAGATGTGGGCCAAGCTCGGTTTAGTTTTCCTTTATGAGGATCGAGGAAGCCATTCCTCCGCCCAACATCATGAATGCGTAGAAGTAAATTAGCGCCGCCATCCCAACGTATCCCACAAGGGATCCACCCATTATCGGGCCCACCACATGGCCCACCGAGTACGCGGTGAGGAAGAGGGCCGACGCAGTACCAGCCAAGGGGAGAGATTCGGTTATGAGGGGCAAGGCCGCAGAAAGGGGGATTCCAAGTGCTAGCCCGATGAGGGCGAACGCTAAAGTCATCGTCGTGATCGAGTCCGCGAAGAGGATGGACTGCACGGAAATTGCGTAGAAAAACATGCCCCCCACTATGACCTTTTTTCTTCCCACCCTATCGCTTACTATTCCGAATACCGGCCGGGAGAAGGCCATGAAGAGAGCCGCCACGCCGAACATTCCACCCACCGTTCCCCCACCGACATCGAACCGAGAGGCCACGTAGCCCGGCATAAGGGGCTCAAAGAAACCGAATCCCAGCCAGACGAGTCCTGCCACCAAACAACACATCACCACGTTTCTGTTCCTCAAGGCGGAGCACATTTCACGGAGGGAGAATCGTGCACCCCCCACGTGCGGAGGCTCCTCAATCCCCCAAAATATCGTCAAAGCTAGCGAAAGTGCCAACGTCGACCACACGTAGAAAGGGAACGAGTATCCGAACATGTCAGCGAGCCCCCCGCCGAGTGGTGGGCCGGCTATTGCTCCCACCCCCATCGCCGCGGTGACCCACCCCATCCTCTCCCCGCGCTTCATCGGAGGTGTGACATCGGCCAAGAGGGCTAGGGCCGCAACCCATGTCGCGGCCGCCGCCGTTCCTTGGACGGCCCTGCTCATGAAGAGCTGGATGAAATCACCTGCCAGTGCAAAAGAGAGACTCGAAGTCGCGAGAGCCAGCATCCCCAGGAGCACGGTCAACTTTCTCCCATGTCGGTCGCACAGAACTCCCAACGGCACGGAAACCACGAGATGGGTTATCGGGTATGCCGCGAACACCAAACCCAACTGGAATGGACTTATTCCAAGTTCTGAGGCATGGAGGGGAACTGTCGGAACCACGATTCCATATCCCGCCGCATCAACGAAGACTATCACGCATGAGAGCAGGAGGATCTTCGACCCGTCCACCAAAGAGTTCGAAAAAGAGGTTTATAACACTCACCCAAAAAGCGGGCCCCCGGCGCACGGGCGGATTTTTCCATTGGATCAACCGATGGGCCGTTGGGGGGACACCATGAAAACCCACGAATCACTTCTTCCTCAACAGAAGCATCGCATGATCTTTCTCGTATGGATCCAGCACCCTCACCTCCACCGGCTCCATTTCCTCTCTCAGAGCCTCCACCTCTCCTCTAAAGATCTCCTGGGGATCCTTAGTGACATCTATGCTCCGGGCCTTGAGCATGAACACGGCCCATCCGCCGGAGGACAGGAAAACCCTAGCGTTCCTCAGCAAGATCTCCGTTTGATCGGGTTGAGCCACGTCTTGGTATATAACATCCACTCCCGTTACCAACATGCCATAACTCTGAGGGTTCCTAGCATCGGCCAATATCGGCGAGAGATTTTCCCTGAGAGCGCAAAGGGAGAGGAGATCTCTCATCGGTCTCGGGGAGATCTCGACGCAGTATATCATTCCCATCTTTCCCACGATATCCGACACATGACTGACCGTTGTTCCAGTTGCCGCCCCCAAGTAAAGTACTCTCGACCCCTCTCTGATGGGCATACTCTTCATCCCCTTGATGATCGCAGCGGCGAGCTTGCTCCTGTAGGGATCCCAACTCCTGTATTCCGTCCCCTCCCACTCCACCCTCTCCTCCCCGTACACGCTTCGTCCCGGGATCAAGTTGGCCGTCGCCAGCTTCCTCCCCTCCTTTGACTCAATCCAGTAAACCCCGGGAAATTTAGCGTGGGATCTGACCGTTCTAAAACCTCGCACTAACGACCGTCCTAAAATCCCGTATCAAACTACACCAGTCTGACACGGGATTTTTTTCTGGCTCCACGGATAGCTTCTCAGGAGCTACAAGCCCCTCCGCTACCCGTTGCATCTGCCAGCAGTCGGCGGGGACGTGCCTCGCCCCATCCTTAGCTGGGTTCTCTTCCCTGTCGGAGCAGGGAAGATTCCAGCTCGTCACGAGGTGGCGGCTGGCTTCGAACCCACAGGTTTGACACCTGTGGGCGTGCCCATTCGGCCTATTGTAACGGCCACACACCGGGCAGTCCTTCGACTTGTGATAGTTGCTTACTTCTACCGTCGGCAACCCTTGTCGCGCCACCTTGTACTCGACGAAGAACTGGAGCTTCCTGAAAGGCCACTGGTTGAGCCGCCTGCGCATGTCCTTGTGCAGGGTTTTGCCGTTCCTCGACTTTCGCTTCGAGCGCATAGATTCTCGAATCTTCTCGATGCCTTCGAATGCAAACGCGGTGCGCTCGCGCTCGGCGATCTCGGAGATCCGCTTGCTGACGACGTGCATGATCTGGTTCGTTCGATTTCGCTCCCTGCGCCAGTACTTCGCCCAAAGCCTCCGCTTCTGCACGGGGCGCTGCGGCAGCGCATCGAGCTTTTGCTGAATCGACTTCCGCTTGAGCTGGGAGGCGTGCCTTATCGCTGGGAGCTTTGAAACGTCGAGGCTGGTGTGTTTTGGCCGCTCGCTCGGCTTCAGGACGGTCAAATCGACGCTCCGCTCGTTGATGCCGACTCCGCAGATGCCTCCCACAAGCTTTGGTTCTACCTCGCGCTTGAAGGACACGAAGATGTCCGCCCTGTCTTTAAATGTCGAGATGGTGATCTCACCAACTCTCGTCTTCCCCTCGCGCCAGTCCTTGAGGTAGCGAAACTCGTGGTGCTCGGTTACGATCAGCGGAAGCCAGAGGTGCTCGTCCTTGCGCGTGCGGATCTGAACCGCGTGCCCATGGAAACGGCAGATGTCAGAGACGCTACTCTCACCCCAAAGCTCCAAGCGCATAGTTCGAGCTTCGTAACGAGGTGGCCTGCTTGGATCAGCTCGTCCTTTGCGGCAGAGCTTCCGCCATGAGCGGAGCATCTGTGTGGCGACCTGCCCGGCCGAGTGGAACCAGTGAGTAGCGAGATCGAAGCGCGACTTCCACTCCTCGTAGGCAACGCGGTGCAGCGAGGCGCGAGAGGTGACCTTGTGCTCAAGACACTTCCAAATGCAGAAGTTCACCGAGGCCGCGAACCGGTCGAGCAATTGTTTTAGCACCTCTTGTTTTCGCCGGGTCAAGGGCGGGGTAACAAATCGGGCCGAACTAACGGACTGCACGCTTGACACTCTCCACCACCATTCTCGCTTTGTTTGAACCCATACCGTAGAGCCTGCCAGAGAAGCTGGCGACAACGGAGAGGAGATCTCCGACTAACTCCTCGTGGGGAGTTCGTTCTTCTCGTTCATTTACCCCTTCTATTCGAACGCCGAGATCCTCAGCGTGATTTTTCAAATGCTCAAAGCCAAAGCGGGTGAGGCAATCTTTCCACGCAACGATCACGGTATCGGCTTCGCCAGCCCTAAGCATCTCGAACACTTTTTTCAACCCCCGTCGGTTCTCGAAAGTCGCAACCACCTCATATCGCTTGCCCCGGTGGGTAGAGTTTTTCCTCTCGCATGTGCATCTATGACTATATACCTCACCTCAGTGCCTCTTTGGATCTCTCATACTTCGACATGATCTCCCCGATGCGCCTTCGGAGATCCGCCCCGAGTTTTTCACCAACGTACTCCCCACCCATCGCATCGACCCTAGCTGCTATGCTAACCTTCCCAGCGAGCGCCCTAGCTATTTTTCCTCTGACCTTCCTCGGAGCCGCGCGGAGCTGGGGGAATCGGTATATCACTCCATGCTTCGGAGGCTTCCCCTTCGTCTTCAATGCCCTGAAGAGTGCTTTCTCAGCACCTAAAAGCTGGATGGTGCTGGTGGGTGCTCTGGCGAGCCTGTCCAATCCTCCGGCGAGCGCTATGAGTCTGGCCCCAAGCAGACCTCCGACCACAGCACGCAGGTTGGGTGCCACTCGAGCCATGGTTCGATCCACATACTCTGCCAATCGCTTGCGCGTCCTGAAGAGTCCCAGCACCGCCTCTCCACACTCCTTTATCACTTCCATGTCGGCCTCAGCCAACGGGGTCCCCCCCGAACCTCGCCCCGCGCGAGCAATTTTTTTCCTCACCCCTTCGGGAACCCCAAACCCGCTCAGTTTCTCCTCTTCGAAATTCTCCCTCTGGCCGAGCGAAACGAGGAGCTCCAAGTAAAGCTCGTGATCTCGGATCTGCTCGTCGAGCTCGGGAAAGTGGAGCGAGTACCACTCCCGGAGAATACTACAGATCATGTTACATGCCTTATCGATCTCATCCAAGGTTTTCACCGCGTTGATCACGAGCCTGTCTTTCTCTTCGGCCTTTTCTTCGACCCCTTTCCTGCTCAGGTACATACACACCTCCCGCACCAGCGGATCGATGTCTTTTACCCCGACCCACCCCACCACTCTGCCCGGATCCTTCCTCAGCACCTTCCCGGCTTCGTTCGGAAACTCTGGGATGAACTCCCCATCACCCAATCTCTCCCTGAGGCCCTTGGCCAATCCCTCTGACTCCACCGTGAACTTTTTATGCCCACACACCAGCATATCCCTAACCAGCTGGAGGTGCTCCTCGGTCGGGACCCCTCCGAGCACAGACAGTATCCGCTCTGCGATCTCTTTCGGATTGGGGGGGAAGGATCTGAACCCCACCATCTTTCCCCCGCTGAAAGCGAAAACACCCAGCACGCATTCTGCGATGTGTACCCTCAAATCGATCCCCCCAACAAATGAGGGGTGTGATGATAAATCCCTACCTCAACAACCAAGGGTTTCCCACCCTCACCCTCTCCAAACCCTCACGTAAGCATATGTGCAGAAATCTCTCAGCGTCTTCCCTCTTCGTGTAGGGCATATCGCTCATCAAGTGGGTTGGGTGGAAGGCGAGTAGGGAGTACGGGATGGTGGGATCTAGATCCGCTATGAATGAAGCTATGGATCTTATCTCATCCTCGTCCACGTACCCGGGCACGAGCAGGGTGCTGGCGCGGAGGAAGGGGACCTCTGGTCTCTCACGATGCATTTTGGAGAGTCTCTCGAAGTTCTTGTATGGGATCCTCGTCCGCACACCTGAGAGTGCGTACAGGATTTTATCTGACCAACACTTCAGATCCACCTTTATCCCCCCACCACTCTCCATACAAAGCCCAGCGATCCCATCCAGCTGAGAAGGGTTCATGTTGAGGTTCGTTTCCAAGCACACCCTAAGGAGTCTCCTCTCCTCCTCAGCTGCTCTCCGCATTATGGTAGCCGAGCTCACCACGAATGGTATCTGACTGGAGGGGTCTCCCCCGAAATAACACACACACCCGACCCTCTCATCGACCTTTTCAGCGAGTTCGGAGGCCCTCATCGTCGGGCCGCCTTCAGAGAGCATGGATTTGAACGTGAAGTTCTGGCAAAAGAGACAGTCGTACGTGCAGCTCCCGATGAATACTGCCAAGTTAAAGTAACCCAGATCCCCCGCGGGCGACCTGCACCACTTCGGGTACCCTGCACCGCTCGAACCAGCACAAAAATCCGCAGGTACGCAGTTGGTTGGCAGGGGATCGAGATAACACGTGACCAAACCTCGCTCAGAGGTTCCGTACCCGCGGATGAGTTCACCGTTCACGTTTTCCACCAACCCGCAGTATCCCCGACCTCCCTCCGGTATCCGGCACGAATTTCCGCATCCATCGCACCGGGGATCCTTCGGGTTGGAAGGGACGGTAGGAGGAAGACCGAGTGGTCGCCTCGCTCTCGCATGCGCCGCTTCTATGTAAGGTACCGCCTCCTCGAAACGATGGCGAATGCAATTCACACAAACACCGAGAGAGCTGGAGATCTCGGATCCTTCCCTCCCGCATACCCTACACCTAGAAATTTTTCTCATCACTCATCTCTTGAGCTTGCACAAAAATAGCCTTGAGGCCAATTTCCGTGCTTGGGGGCTCGGGATCCCTTCAAGGGGCGAAAGCCATCCTCGTCTTGGAGGCCAACTAACCACGACCTTTCGGATCCATTTGCTTTTGCCATATTTTTGTGCGAGGCGCCCCGACACCGACACCGAAAAACATAAAAGGTAGATGTCACATCACAGATTATGAACTAGGTTTTGGGGATCGTGAATGGCTACAGCTAAACCCATCTTGATATTGCCAGAAGGCGCGACGAGGCTCGCAGGAAAAGATGCCAAACGTATGAACATAAGCGCGGCTAGGATAATAGCCGAGGCCGTTAGAACGACGCTTGGTCCCAGAGGGATGGACAAGATGCTGGTCGATAGCTTGGGTGATGTGACCATCACGAACGACGGGGTCACCATCCTCAAGGAGATGGATATCGAGCACCCCGCGGCTAAGATGATGGTAGAAGTTGCGAAGACGATGGATGAAGAGGTTAAAGACGGGACAACCACGGCAGTCGTTATAGCTGGTGCGCTCCTGCATCAAGCAGAGAAGCTTTTAGACCAGGGGATTCACCCCATGATCATCGTTTCAGGCTATAGGGCAGCGTCCGATAGGGCTAGGGAGATCTTGGAAGAAATAGCCGATGAGGTGACGATTGAAGATACCGAGAAATTGCAGAAGATAGCCATAACCTCAATGACTGGAAAGAAGTCGGAAGGCGCGCGTGAAAAACTTGCGAATCTAGCCGTTGAGGCGGTGAGGAAAGTGGTGGACAAATTCGATGGCGGGTATAGGGTTGACTTGGACTACATAGGCATCGAGAAAAAAGCTGGAGGAAGCGTGGCGGATTCAGAGATCGTAAGTGGGCTCGTCTTGGATAAGGAAAGGGTTCACCCGGGGATGCCCGAGCGAATAAAGAACGCTAAGATAGCCTTGCTGGACACACCCTTGGAGGTCAAAAAGACGGAGACGGATGCTGAGATAAGGGTAACGAGACCTGAGCAGTTGCGGGCGTTTCTGGATGAGGAGGAGAGGATGCTCAAAGGAATGGTTGAAAAGGTGGTCTCGAGTGGAGCCAATGTAGTCTTCTGTCAAAAAGGAATAGACGACATAGCCCAGCACTACCTCGCGAAAGCCGGAATCTTAGCGGCTAGGAGGGTGAAGAAATCGGACATGGAGAAGCTCGCCCGTGCGACCGGGGGAAAGGTCGTTACGAATCTAGACGATCTCAGCTCAAGCGAACTCGGCAAGGCTGGCATGGTGGAAGAGAGAAAGATCGGAGACAAGAAGTTCATATTCGTCCAAGAGTGTGAGAACCCGAAAGCTGTTGGGGTATTAGTCCGTGGGGGATCGGAGCATGTGACGGATGAGATCGAAAGGGGATTAAATGATGCTTTGGGTGTGGTCGCGGCGGCAATTGAGGATAACAAGTACCTCTGCGGTGGAGGGGCTCCAGAAATGGCGTTGGCTAAGAGGATAAGGGACTATGCGGATACCGTGGGTGGGAGAGAAGCCCTAGCGATAAAAGCTTTTGCGGATGCGGTGGAAGTCATACCCAAGACCTTAGCGGAAAATGCAGGGATGGACAGCGTGGATGTCCTCGTGGAGTTGAGGGCGAAGCACGAAAAACCGGACGGGAAGTATTATGGGATTAACGTATTTGAAGGGAAGATCGACGACATGCGGAAGATAGGAGTCTATGAGCCCCTTAGGGTTAAAACTCAAGCCGTGAAATCGGCGACCGAGGCTGCCATAATGATCTTACGTATCGACGATGTCATAGCGGCTGCCAAGAAATCCTTCCCATCCCCGAAGACCCCGGGTGGAGGGGAAGAGGGAGAGACGGGCGAAAGCGAGTGAGTCTCTTCTAAAAGGGAATTTGGGGTACCGATTCCAAGCTCTCAGGGTAAAAACACCGCGATGGCCACCGCTGCCCCATGGTGTCTCACGGTGTGACCTGCTGATACCGATATCACTTTGGTTGGTTTCAGGTCTCTTTCCTCCATCATGTATCTCACCATAGCCTCAGCAGTTTTCCCGGCGGTTTTTTCTGTGACTCCTATGTCATGATATTCCGAGATCATCCCGTGAGAATCTTCGCTTATGGCTACTCCTAGGGCAGCGGCTATCTTTTGCCCTGGGGTCGAACTACATATCTTGGCCATCACAACCGGTGTGAGCGTTCCAGGTTGGAGGGAAGGGAGATCGGAGAGAACGCATCCCTTGGGCAAGATACTCGAAACGGGGATCAAATTCAGTTCACCCACTCCAGCCTTTCTCAACGCATTGTCGAGGGCCACGAGTTCAAATGGACCCTCTGCGCTCGCAGACACCAGTGCGAATTTTTTAGGGATTCTCCACAACCTTTTTCACCATTCTCGTGGACGTTCGGAGACTTTTTCTAGTAGCATTCCCTCTATCCTCATTGGGAAATTTTTCCTCGTCATCTTTATAGCCTCTTCGAGTTTGTTTTCGTGTTCAGCATAAATTTCAAACAAAGTTTTTCCCCTATTAACTTTATGCCCACGTTTCACGAAGAGCTTCACTCCAGCTCCTCTGTCCCTAGGGGCACCGGCCGTGCACGCGATCGCAGTTATCCTGTCATTGTAAATGTGCGTCACGTATCCTTCTTCGTTTGCTGGAATGACTTCCTTCTTTTCACCCACGGGTATCTCCTCTGGTTTCACGTTCGGATCCCCACCCTGCGCTTCTATCATCTGGCGCATCTTCTCATATCCCTTGCCCGATCGGAGGATTTCAAAAGCTACTTCCTTCCCCCTCCCGGTCGGGACTATGCCCACCATCTCGAGCATGAGCCCGGCTAGGCCAACTGATTTTTCAACCAAGCTGTTGGGCCCCCTGCCGAGCAGAGTTTCCAGAGCTTCCCTCGCCTCTAGGGCGGGTCCTATCGTCCGTCCCAGCGGTTGCCCCCCATAGGTTATTACTGCCTCGACCTCAACGCGGAGTCTTCTCCCCAGTTCCATGAAGCTCTGGGCCAAGGAACGAGCTTCCGACCTGTTTTCGACTTTCGCTCCTGGGCCGGTGGGGATGTCTATGAGAACGTGTTCCGCCCCGACTGCGAGTTTTTTTGCCATGACACTCGCGAGCATCTGACATCTCGGATCTATACGGAGCATACGTTCAACCCTTATCAGGATGTCGTCTGCCGGGGCAAGTTTGACTGCACCCCCCCATGCGATGAGTCCCCCGACCCTCTCGGTGATTTCCTTGATCTCACCCAGATCAAAGCTTACGTCAGCCAACACTTCCATGATATCCGCAGTCCCTGCGGCACTCGTTATCGCTCGACTGCTGGTCTTCGGCACCACAGCCCCCCCTGCCACGGCGATCGGAACCGTGATCAGCGCATACTTGTTTCCCGGTACTCCTCCTATGCTGTGAACATCAACTACTGGTCCCACCTCTAAGTGAAGTTTTTCTCCCGTTTCGACCATGTGGGTAGTCAGTGATACGATCTCATCCATGGACATGCCTTGAGTATACTCCGAGACCACGAATGCCGAGAGTTCGGTGGAGGTTAAGTTGTTCCGCACGATATCTGTAACGATTTCGCCTATCTCTTGGTGGCTCAGATGCTTTCCTTCCATTTTCTTCCTGATGGCCCTGACGGATGTCGGTTGGGGAACCGGCGAGACCATCACTATTTCCCCAACATTCAATCCCATTTCTCTTGAGACCTCTACCGGAGTACCTATCTCACCGGGTTGTACCATCTTTGTGGTCAGGTTAACGATGGCTATCAGGGAGGAAGAAGATGTGGAGAGCTTCAGCCTGTCTCCAATATACACCCCCAGCTCCTCAGCATCCTCTTCATGCAAGAGGACCAAGCTATGTTCGGATTCCATTTCGATTGGTTTAACCGTGAGGTATTTAGGCATCATATCCGATGGATTTTCAAAAATTTAACTTCCATGTTGGGTTGCGGAGAACTTTCTGAAGCACTTTCCGAAACGGATTTAGTCCCTCCCTTAGAGAAGTAGCAGATGGCCACCGGAGAAAAAATTTTGAAAAAGTATCTGGAGTTGAAGAACTTAGATGGCTGGAAAGAGTATCGTGCTCTATGCATGAAAAAAGTGAAAAAGGTTAACGCATCCACTCCGTGCGAGGAGTCTCACCCCTCAGCGGAAACGGGGGATCAGGAAACCGGTTAGTACACGACCACGCTTTGGACGCTGTGAAGGTTCCGGAGAGCTTCGATGACTCTTCCCTTCACAGGTCTGTCCGTCACTATGGTTAACTTGGGGAGAGCGACGAGGTAAGGATCATCGGTTACGGCTTGACGAACACTTATTTTGAATTTGGATAGGACTCCTGATACTTCGTGGATGATCCCCGGTTTCGTGGCATCCTTGGCCGTTATCTCTATCACCCCAAGGCCGAGATATTGGGCGACGTTCTTCAGATACGGCACCGGCTCAAGGTTAGAAAATATCGCCTTGAGTCTCTCATCGCTCAGTATGCTTCGGGCGGTAGTCTCGACCGTGCGCCTGTCCACTCCAGCTTCCTTTGCGACTTGAATTGAGGGGACTTTTATGTTTCCACACATGATCTTCCCGTTTTCCCCCACCCGGAGCCCGTACTTGAAGATAGTTCTTATTACTTGAAGTTGGGCCGGGTACTCTCTGAAAGCTTCTTGGATCCGACCCCACCATTCAGCTTTTTCAAGCTTTTCCACTTGCTTGGAGGTCATCCGGGCTATGATCACTCTCATCACGGTCTCCGCGATCTCGGGATCCAGTTTGGACGTTTTAGCAAGTTCTCTGATCCTAGATATGATGGCCTCTTCTCTCCTTTCATCTCTGATGGGTTTTCCCGCTCTCTTCTTCAGCTTGGCTATCTCCTCAGCGAACCCAACTCGCTTCGCCAGCAGCGCGATGAGCTTCTCATCGATGTTATCTATCTCTTTGCGAAGCTTCTCGAGTGCTGCTTCTCTCAGCTTTCCACCCTCGCTCCAGCGGTGGATGGTTTGGTAACCAAGATCCTTCCACCTCTACTTTTCCAAACTCTCTTTATGCGTTGGCTTTTTTCGGGTTTTGAGATGGCTATGGTCGCCGGCCCCGTGCCGGTCAAACCTGCCGCGATCGCTCCACTCGATATGGCGTCTAGCGCTGTGGTCGGATCCTGGCCGAGGACAGAGGAGTATAAGAGACCGTTGAGAGTCATCGCACCAAAAACATTGCCCAACAGTGCTTGCCGGTGGGCCGCTCTTACGAATTTGGCTATCGATTTGACTCTCCGAGGTGTAACCGAGCAGGTATACGTCCTCTCGGGCGGGATATGGATCAGCACCTCCAACTCGGGATCGATCGTGAATTTTTTTAAAATCCTTCGCTCCCGATTGTTCGTTATCACCCCGCAACCTAAATAAGAAGCGGCTGCATCGTCCAGTGCCCCAGTTACCGTAACCCCCGCTTCGAAGGACGCGTCTATTGCGAGGTCGATCACCGTCTCCGGTTTTGGTTTCTCATCGAGGGCGGCGAAAGTGGCGAGTACTACGGCATTGCTTGCAGCACTACTACTCGATAGCCCCACCGCGATCGGAATGCCTGTGTCTGTTTCGACGATCGCCCCGTACTCCCTTTCGAGTCCCAGAAACTCGAGTACTTTTCGCACGCATACTTCCATGAGGGTGGTATCCTCCTGGGGGGCACCCCTGATCTTTCCCCTGATCTTTTTCGAGTGCTCATCGAGCCTAACTTTTGCTAGGACTCTAAGTTCTATCCCGAATGCTCCCCCCTCCCCTGTGGCGATGGCATTTACAACTGTCGCTGATGCACAGGCAGATGACCTTCCCTCCAATTCATCCACCCACCCGATCAGGTTTTGCTTTGCCCGAACGGAGCATGTGATCGGCCAGAACGATAGCCAACATGGCTTCGGCTACAGGCACCACGCGTGGGCATATGTTTGGGTCAAACCTCCCTTTCAGCTCGATCATGGTCTCTTTCATTTTTCGGATATTCACGGTGTGTTGGGGCAATGAGATCGAGGGTGTGGGTTTGACGGTCAGACGCACGATTATTGGGGCTCCCACACTTATGCCACCTAGGATCCCTCCGGAGTTATTGGTGGAGATCGTGATCTTCCCCCCCTCGATGGTGATGGGATCGTTGGCCTCGGATCCTCTCATACGCGCGAACTTGGTGCCGGCCCCTATCTCGACAGCTTTTATCGCACCTATGGACATCATCGCGTGAGCGATCTCAGCATCGAGTTTGTCGAAAATCGGATCTCCGAGTCCTGGGGGGACCCCAATGGCCCTCACCTCCACGATTCCGCCCGTACTGTCTCCCTCTTTCGCCACAGCTAGTACGGCCCTCTCCATCCTCCTCGCCACCTCTGGATCGGCACATCTCATCGAATTTTTGTCTGAGTATTTCTTTATCTCCTCAAACCCGACTTCCTTCTCGACTTTTATCCCGGCGGCCTCGACGGTGTGGCCCAAGACCTCGATTCCGTGCTCGGAGAGGAATTTCTTCGCCACGGCTCCGGCTGCGACTCGTGCTACCGTTTCCCTCCCCGACGCCCTTCCCCCTCCACGCCAATCCACATGGCCGTACTTCAAGAAATATGTCAAATCGGCATGGCCTGGACGGGGTCTATCTTTTATCGCCTCGTAAGGTCTTGAGTTCACATCGACGTTGCGGATCAGCATCGCGATCGGTGTTCCTATCGTTTTTCCCTCGAAGACTCCGGAGAGGATTTCTACACGATCCAACTCTTTTCTCGGACTGCTGATCACCGTCCTCCCCGGTCTCCTCCGCTCAAGCTCTTTTTGGATGTCTCTCACGCTCAGGGGGATGCCAGCGGGAGTCCCCTCGACGACTACCCCGACTCCCAGGTTATGGGATTCGCCGAATGTTGTCACTCGAAACATTTTTCCGAAAATGCTTCCCAACCTCTCACCCTCGATTCCTAACAACGTGGGAGTGCCTGACTAAAAGATATCCCCCTTCCATGAAATGATTCAAGGCTTCACCTCGATCCTGGCACCGAGCGTTAGCATGTCCTCGACGAATTGCGGATAAGATACTGGTATGGATTCCGCCCCTCCAACGACGGTGGTACCCTCTGCGACGAGTCCAGCAACGGTTAAAGCCATGGCCATTCGATGGTCTCCATAGGAGTTTACATACGTTCCCTTCAGCTTTCTGGTTCCTCTTATCCTCAACTCGTCTTCCAGTTCCCGCACTTCAGCACCCATTTTCCGCAGTTCGGAAGCTAAGGCGTGAATGCGGTCGGTCTCCTTGAAGCGAAGATGAGGAATGTTCGCCAGGGTTGTCCTGCCTTCCGCCACCGTCCCGAGCACCGCGAGTATTGGCACGAGATCAGGGACATCGCCACAGTCGATCTCCGTTCCCTCTAATTCCTCCGAACCCAAGACCATCACGGTTCTTCCGGAGAACTCAACATCGACTCCGAACTCCCTGAGAATGGGAATTATTAGCATGTCCCCTTGGGGATAGTGGGAGTCGAGATTGCCCACGCTCACCTCCGATCCCGTTACGGCTGCAGCTCCGAGTATGAACGAGGCTGATGAAAAATCACCAGGGATGGTGAGGCTGAGGGGTTTGAATTCCTGCTCTGAAGGGATCCTGAACTCTGTAAGTTTTCTATTTTTCCTTATTTTGATTCCAGCCTCACTGAGTAAGTGAAGGGTCATCTCCACATAGGGCTTCGAGCGGAGTTCGTCCACGATGGTTATTTTCACATCATCCCTCGCACGTGGACAAGCTATCAACAGAGCGGAGATGAATTGAGAACTCGTCCCCCCTGTTATTTCCACCTCCCCCCCTTGGATCCCTCCCCCCACCACTACGGGAGGACGGCCCATCTTGCCTTCACACTCCGCTTGAGCGCCAAGTTCTCTCAAGGCGTCGATCAGGGGGCCCATAGGCCGCCTGAGCAGGGACTGGTCACCTGTGAGCCGAATCGGCGTGGGTGAAAGAGAAGCGATGGCACTCATGAATCGGAGGGTAGTACCGGAGTTGCGCACATCTATCGTCTTAGCCTTCGGTTTCAGCTCACCGCCAGTTCCTGAGATCTTCCAAGTTTTTTCGAAAACGGAGATCCGTGCTCCTAGGATTCTAGATGCATCGAGCGTGGCTCTGGTGTCCAAGCTCGTTAAAGGTTTATCGATTTCACTCTCTCCATTTGCTAGGAGTGCAATGGCCGTTGCACGGTGAGTGTAACTTTTGGATGGTGGAGCTTCGATCCCCCCTCTAAGCTTGGAGGACCTGACTTTCAGGATGGTCATCACTATCACTTGAGTAGATTCCACAAATAACCTTAGCCGAGCCCAGAGATCGTCAGTGCCCGAAGATACGTTCGTATTCTCGAAGGAAGCGTTTTTGCTCTTCCGTCAGGGAGGTGGGAACCTTGACTTGGACTCTCACGTACTGGTCTCCCGGTTTTCCACCACCTAGCTTGGGGATCCCCAGCCCTCTCAAACGGAAGACGTTTCCGCTCTGGGTTCCTGGAGGTATCTTGAGTTTGGTCTTACCTTTTAGGGTAGGCACTAGAATTTTGGCCCCCAGCGCCGCTTGGGGGAGGCTTACCTGAACTTCGCAAAAGATGTCATTTCCCCTGCGCTCGAAGATGGGATGTTTCCTGATGTGGATGTTGAGGTAAAGATCCCCAGGAGGTCCTCCATCTCCCGGCTCCCCTTCTCCAGCAATCCTGAGCACGGATCCCTCCTCAACCCCTTGGGGAATATTCACGACGAGCTTTCGTGTTCTCAGGACTCTCCCCCTTCCCCTACACTCGGGACAGGGGATCTCTATTATCTCCCCCCTCCCCCTGCACCTGTCGCACATCATCCGCACACTGGTGAACCCAAAGGCCAGATGTTTGGTATACTCTCTCCACCCTGAGCCCCTGCATGTCGGACATGTCTTGATGCCGCCTCCAGGCTTTCCCCCACTTCCGTTGCACGCAATGCACACCTCGCTCCTTTCTACCTCGATTTCTCTCTTGGATCCAAAAGCGGCTTCCTTGAGTTCGATCTCCAGATCTTGTTGAATATCTGCCCCCCGGGGGTGGACGTATGTCCAAGCACGCTTTCCCACCTCCTCCCGGCCGAAAAACATCTCGAAGATGCGGCCCAAGTCGCTGAAGCCGAAGTCCCTGAAAATATCGAAGTCGAAATCTCTGAATATGTCTGATCTGGTGTAGCGCCCAGTGAAGTCAGCGTGCCCCCATCGATCGTATTGGGCCCTTTTCTCATCGTCCGATAGAACCGCGTAAGCTTCTGAGATCTCTTTGAATTTCTCCTCGGCATCAGGTGACTTGTTTCGATCCGGATGATATTTTAATGCCAGTTCCCTGTATGCCTTCTTTATCTCCTCCTTGGTGGCGTTCCTGCTTACACCTAGGATTTCGTAATAATCTTTTTTCATGGATTACCCGGATAAGTTCGATGCAGGGTCTTAATTTTGCTTTCCCTCGTCCATGACTTTGTAATCAGCATCCACTACTTTCTCGTTTCCCTTCCCCGGCTTTTCTCCACCCTTCTCCGTTCCCCCCACCTTCTGGTAGACCCTCGCACTAGCCTCTCCCAAGACCCTTTTCAAACTTTCCATTTTCTCCTTGATCGACTGGATGTCTTTTCCCGCCAACGCTTCTTTCAGTTCGTTGGCTATCCGCTCAACCTCCTCTTTCTCCCCCTTGCTGAGTTTGTCACCCAACTCTTTCAGAGTTCGTTCTGCCGTGTAGACCAGGGAATCAGCTTGGTTGCGTAACTCTGCTTCCTCCCTCCGTTTCTTGTCCTGCTCTGCGAACTTCTCTGCTTCCTTTATCATTCGCTCTATTTCCTCTTTGGAGAGCTTCATGGGAGCCGTGATCTTCATCGCTTGTTCTTTCCCCGTCGCTAAGTCTTTCGCGGATACTTGTAGGATACCATTGGCATCGATATCGAACGTGACTTCGATCTGGGGAACCCCTCTTGGAGCGGGTGGAATCCCGATCAGGTCGAAGCGCCCCAGGGAAACGTTGTCAGCGGCCATGGGTCTTTCACCTTGGAGGACATGGATGGTAACGGCGGTTTGGAAGTCGGATGCTGTGGTGAATATTTGGCTCTTCTTGGTGGGGATGGTGGTGTTTCTGGGGATGAGAGGGGTGAATATCCCCCCGAGCGTTTCAATTCCAAGCGTGAGGGGGGTAACATCGAGTAGCAATATGTCTTTCAATTCTCCAGCTATCACCCCCGCTTGGATGGCAGCACCGAACGCTACACATTCCATGGGGTCGACCCCCCTCTCCACTTTTTTGCCCATCACCTCTTCAACGAAGCGCTGCACGATAGGCATCCTAGTCGGGCCGCCCACCAGAATTATCCTGTCTATCTCTTCAGGAGTGAGCTTGGCATCCTTGATGGCTTGTTCCATACACGGCCTGCATCTCTCAACGATCGGTCGCACGAGTTCCTCGAGCTTGGCTCTCGTCAGCTGCATTTGTAGGTGCTTGGGTCCTCTAGAATCGGAGGCAATGAATGGCAGATTTATTTCTGCGGTGTAGGTGGTCGAGAGTTCTATCTTGGCCTTCTCCGCAGCTTCTCGAATCCTCACCATCGCCGTTTGATCGGCCTTTAGATCGATCCCGTTATTCTTCTTGAACTCCTCGCAGATGTAGTCGATGATGGCGTTGTCCATATCGGTCCCCCCAAGCTGGGTGTCACCGCTCGTACTCTTCACTTCAAAGACCCCGTTTCCGAACTCTAGCACCGTGACATCTAAGGTTCCTCCACCGAAGTCGAAGACCATGATTTTCTGTTCCTTTTCCAATTTGTCTATTCCGTATGCCAAAGAGGCAGCGGTAGGCTCATTTATGATCCGAACCACTTCGAGTCCGGCGATGGTACCCGCGTCTTTGGTGGCCTGGCGCTGATTGTCATTGAAGTAAGCGGGGCACGTGATCACGGCTTTTTTCACTTCTTGGCCCAGAAACGCCTCGGCATCCTGTTTTATCTTCTGGAGCAGATAAGCGGAGAGTTCTTGAGGAGTGTACTCCCTATCTCCGATCCTGTACTTGAAATCCGTACCCATCTTCCGTTTGAATCCGGTTATGGTTCTCTCAGGGTTAACGGTTGCCTGTCTCCTTGCAGGCTCACCCACGAGCCGTTGCCCGTCCTCGGTAAAGGCCACATATGATGGAAACATCTTGCCGTAAGGGGTAAGACCCTCGGCGCTCGGGATGAGTACCGGTCTCCCCCCCTGTAAGACGGCCGCCGCCGAGTTGGAGGTGCCCAAGTCGATTCCGATGATTTTCTCCGCCATCCTCTACACCCCAATAAAATTATTATTTGGGGGAAGGGTTTTTAACCACTTTTACCTTGGACGGTCTTAAAACTCTGGACTTGAACTGGTACCCCCGCTGGATTTCCCCGACTATCGTTCCATCCTCATGCTCTTGAGATTCTACCTTTTCAACAGCTTCGTGTTTAAACGGATCGAAAGGCTTTCCGAGGGCCTCTATAGGGGATAATCCTTCCTCTTCCAAGGTTTTAAGGAGTTGTTGGTGGATCATTTCTATCCCTTGGATCACCGAACCTCTATCCCCCCCTTTTTTGGCACTCTCTAGAGCCCTCTCGAAGTTGTCTAAGACATCGAGGAGCTTCAGTATCAGTTCTTGATTTGCGAGCTCGATCAATTCCTCCTTCTCCTTCGCACTCCTTTTTTGATAGTTCTCGAATTCAGCTTTTAACCACCGAAGTTTTGAGAGGCACTCCTCTCCCGCTTTCTCCTTCTCTGACAGAAGTTCTCGGAGGTGGTTCACTAGCTTGCTTACTTTTCCCCAACACCCGCAAAACCGACACACCTCGGGCAGATCCCGCTCAGCTCCCTTAGGATCCATTCAAATCATCCTCCAGAGCCCTCAGAAGTATTGAATAATCATAAAGAATCGGAGTTCTCTATTTAAAAAAATTGAAGTTCGTTAGTTCGTTAGATACGCGAAAATTTAGAGCGGAATCGAGCGAGAAACCCCGAGCGCTTTAGCCGTGGGGTGAATGCGTGCCGAGGGCCGATTCCGCAATAGCTAACGGCCCGAACGAACGCCTGGAGACCAAGACCCCCGTAACCCCCCTTCCAAGGGGGATCGAGCCTCGTCGTCGAAGCATGAAGCCACCGCTTTAGCGGTGCGGTAGTTCACACTAGAAAAGCCGGCAAGTGAAAAACGATGGCTGCGGTCGCCGTGAACGGCAAAATGAATGTGAACCCTTTCGATACTTTTCCGTACCTGATTATCCCCACAGCTAGGGCGCATATAAACGCTTGGATCACGGAGTAAGCTAAGGCGATGGTATCCATTCCTTCTGGAAGCATGATGGCTGCTCCTTCACCCCCAGATGCTATGGAGACGGTAAGTCCTATGATGAAAGGTGCGGCGAAGAGCGAGACAGCAAGGAGGAATAACACCTGCTGCATCGTGGTGGCCCTCCTCTCCCTCTGGATCGCGTGTATCTCCCGTATATCGGTGGCTACAGCGTTGAGTGCATCTGCGAGGGCTACCCCCCGTTCTATGCCTTCGATGACCAAGCTAAAAGCCCGCTCGCAGAGGGGTGAATTCGAGCGGATCGAGATGGCCCACAGGGCATCGATTAGCGGTCTTCCCCTCCTGACCTCCGCCAGCCCGCGTTCGAATTCTTTTGAGAGAGCTCCATAGTCCGCTTTCGCCACTTCCTCCATGGCCACATCTATGCTCATCCCGGCCCTGAGCGTGCTCGACATCTGACGGAGGGCGTCAGGTAAATTCCTCTCGAGTTCCGCAGCCCTTCGTTGGGCTAGGTAGGAGGGAATCCCAAAGGTGGACCCAAAGAAAACACCCGCGGCCCCTCCGGTGATGAGTACCGGAGTGGGTATCGTTTTGATCAATAGAATTCCTAGGATCCCTAGGATAGCGCCTCCTAGGATGGAGAGGAGCAGGCATAATCCCGCATATTCCTCGGCGCTGAGCGCGATTCCCGCAGACAGCAGTTTTCGATCCATTCTCTCCAGGATCTTATCCGGGAGTAAGCGCTTTGCCAAAGCTGAAGCTTGGGCTGCCAGTCCCATCCCTATACCCTCGGCTCGAACCTTTTGACAGTGATGAGGAAAATCACCAAAAGGAGCGGAACCATAAGGAGCAAGAGAACGGCCCCCGTTCCAGTGGTGAGGGTGGCACCACCCATTCCGCTCGACACGGCGGTCATTATTATGAGGAGAGCGGGAACGACTGAGGAGGCGAACATGTACATCATGGTGAGCATGTTGAGTGATTGGGTGTAGTCTCTCAGCTTCATACGCATTTCGAAGGAAGTTTCTTCGGCTAGGGAATTCAGGATGTCCGCGAGGTCCCCTCCGGTGCGTAGCGTTCGCTGGACCTGTCGGACGAAGCGACGCAGGGGTTCGGAGTCCATCCTTTTGGATAATGCCGCTAGCGCCTCGTCCATGCTCATCCCACTCCGCATGTCCCTGATCACCCTCCCGAACTCTTCCGAAAGCACTCCATAGTCTGCTTTACTTATGGAGGTCATGCTCTCTGGGAGACCTATACCTGAGGACAGGTGGGTAGCCATGTGTCGGAGCACGTATGGAATTTCTTTGTTGGTTTCGATCGACCTGGCCTTCACGCGCCTGCTGGGATAGCTTCTTCCCAACAGGAGGGCGAACACCGAGCCCCCGAAGCCAATCGCCAAAGCTAGGATGGGGGGGAACAAGAGCATGCCGATGAGGATTGAGGTGGCCCCAACCATCACACTCGCTCCGGTTACCACCGCTACATAGCGGTCGGGGGGAAGTGGTATATTTGCCCTGTAAAGATCCTCATCTATCCCTTTGAAGAGTCTCATCAGTTTTTCGGCGGGCCGTCTGAACGGTACGTAGAGGGTCTCCGAGAGGCGTTCGGAGAGGGGTCTCTTAAGCTCCTCCCGCCTGAGGGCCTCTATCTTTCCCCTCATCCTCTTTTCCTCCCTCAGCCTCAGTCCTTCCCTTAATTCTTCCCTGCGTAGCATCTCTAGCTCCTTGAGCTCCCTCAACCTCCGGGTGATCTCGTCGCTTTTCTCCTTCGGTTGGATCTTCTTCACGGCTTTACTGAGCTGGCTCGTGGCCTCTCCAGTTCTTATCACACCTTCACCAACTCGGGCGAAGAAGTAGGTGAGCCCCCTCCCTTTCTTTTTACCCATTCTTTCTCCTCACCTGGTTTTCAATCGAACTTCCTCTTTGACACGTTTTAGAACCTTGTCCGGATTCTGGTAGTACTCTTGGATCACAGCGCCCACATCGAAAACATTTCTCACACCTTTCCGCTTCATCCACTCGAGCACGGCTGCACGTCTTTTCAGTTCTATTTCTATCTCCGTCCCGCTTCTCCCACTGAGCTCGGAGAGAGAATGTTTGAGCTTTATCGGGACTCCCGTGGGTTCTACCGTATCCGTTCTCGGATTCCATTTGAATATCCTGCTGAGCTGAGGTTTCCCACCTTCTAAGCCCGTCACCTCGGCGATCTCTGTTATCCTCCGGATGTGTCCCTTCTGCCTGTGGTATATTCTCTGCAACATCACGATCACATCGAGGGCGGGGATCATTATCGGGGGCACACTCATAGGAGCCTCCGTCAGTCGGGCGATGGTCTCGACGGCACTATTGGCATGCAGGGTTCCCATGCAATTGGAGACCACGAAACCGTTTGCCACGTAATTATGGTTTCTCTCCACCGTTAGATCGTACACGTATCCAGAGCTCTCTTCCCTCTCTATTCCCGTTACTTCCTCCCAACCCACACCGGGGCTAGCGAGAAGGCGGGGGCTCGTTGATTCGAACTTCCGAGCATCGATCTCCCGCACGCCCGGAACCGGGAGGGTGGGGGCGGTAGTCATTATTCGATCTCCCGGTGTTACCCTCCCGGCTTCTTTCCTGCGTACATCGTTCCCCGCTAGGATGAACACAGGGTGATCCTCGGTTAGGGTGATCTCTTTGCCCGAGCGCACGCGTATCTTGAGGAGTCTTTCTCCGGGGCCGATCTTCCTCCGCCACACCCTCTGTACGGGATTGGCATGAGGATTCAACTTTTCGTCGAAAGAGATCACGTTGAACAGATACTTGGGCGGGACCCTTACGTATTCCATACCGTTGGGGTAAGTTTCCGCACACCCGTCAAAGAACTTTTCGCAGAGATCCCCCATCGGCTCCCATTCCCCCCCTGCCAGCAGGACCGAAGTCTCGCCCCCCACCGCCCCGTCGTGTCCGGTGTTCATCGCCGTGAACATGGTCCTGGCCTCCGATCCGCGAACCTCACCCACCACTATCCGATCCGGTCGCATGCGGAGAGCGTTCTTTACCAAGTCGTCCATTGTTATCTCTCCCTTCCCTTCGATGTTCGGTGGGCGTGTTTCGAGTCTTATCCAGTGTTGGTGAGGAAGCTGGAGCTCCGCAGTGTCCTCGATGGATATTATGCGCTCGTACGCGGGTACGAAGGTGGTCGCGGAATTCAGCATCGTGGTTTTCCCACTTCCCGTACCACCCGAAAACAGAATGTTGGCGGGCTTGACGTCCAAGCCATGCACTATCAGCCAAAGGAAAGCCGCGATATCGGTTGATAGGGTGTTCAGGTTCAGGAGGTCTATTATCGTCAGAGGGTCTTTTCTGAATTTCCTTATCGATAAGGTGGGACCATCGAGCGATACGGGGGATATGGTAGCGTTTATCCTACTCCCGTCGGGTAACCTAGCATCGAGCAGGGGCATTTGATGGTCGATCCTCCGACCCACCAATCTAGCCATTTTATCGATGAAGTACCTGATTGTATCTTCATTCTTGAAAGAGATGTTGGTAACGCACATGCCATATTTGCTGTGGTAGACGTACACGGGTTTGTTCACCCCTATCACCAAGATATCTTCAAGCTTGTCGTCTGCTATCAGGGAGTCAAGCGGACCGTAGCCTATCATGTCATGAAAGGCCGCGTCGGAGAGTTCTTTTATGCGACCTTGGGGAAGACGCATCCCCCTCGTCTCCCGCTCCACTATTTTCACGAGCTCCTGCATGAATATCCTTCGTCTTTCGGCGGGGTCTGGAATACTCTGGGGGTCTATCTTGATCTCCTCGACGGCCCTCTTCTTGCATTTGGTGAGGATTTCCTTCTCTTCGTCCGTCAGCTCGGGCATTTTGACCCTGTATAATGGCAACGCTCCTCCACGGATTTTCACGATCTGAGTCATGCTGTACTGGTCGAGCACCCTTTCAACTTCTACCTCACCCTCTGGACTGGGCGCGAACAGAACCTGAGCGGTCACCGCTGATACAGTAGCTTCTCCACCTTCCTTGGATACCTCTTCGCTGGGTTCGACTCCCTTACCACGTGTGGATACCTCGGGTGGGACGTCTCCCAGTATTTCGGAGAGGAATCCTTCAGCATTTCCAGAGAGTTCAGCTTTGACTTTCAGGATCCTCTTCACATCCTTTCTCTCACCGGTAACTTCCCTCTTTTTCTTCCCCACGGCTCTTCCCATATTAAATTTGGAATCCTAGAAATAAAAGATGGGAGAGATTAGACCACAGAAGCTAGGACGATGTCTTTGCTCGAAGCTTGATAGAACTCGTATTGAAGGATGAGTTCACCGGCTTCCCTCGGAACCTTGATCACGTATATCATGGATATCTCGCAGTTCCCCACTCCGCTCTGCTGGAGCCTCTTCAGCACATTCGTGATGTAATCCTGAAGGTACACGCTGGCAGCTTGAGAGGAGCCAGCGGCGGCGGCTTTGATCGTCTCCCAGATGTCCGTGCTATAGGTGTAACTGGTCTGGTCGATAGTTTGGGCCCAATTAATGGTTCTCAGTTCTTCGTCGGAACAGAAGATCTCTGATACTTCTGCGTTCCCAACGAGCATGCTCATATCATTCGTTGAGAGATCGTACACGTACACATTCACTGTAGACCCGGGGAGGACAAGAGGGGACCTTTGAAGCGTGTCGATGATCGGCACTTTCAGTTCCTCTGTACCTTCGAAGTGCAATTCACGTAGGGTTTGCCAGTCAGAAGCCAGTACGGTCTCAAGTGCATTGTCTTTCGGGAGATAAATCCAGCTGGTGGGTGAATTATGTTTCATTATCACAGTGTCGTTCTCTATTCTCGAGAGCAGGTTCATGAAGTAAGTCCGCCAGACGGAGGTGGCTTCGTTGTCTATCACCCCATCCATTCGCTTTAGCTCGCTCAGAGTGCTTTTGGAGTTTATTTCGGCGTTGAGGTTCTCGGCCAGCGAAGCCAGTAGAGGCACGTCTGCGGTTGAGTGATACGTTCCCGTGGTGGCCATCTGGATTTTATTTAAGAGCCTTTCGCGTTCCCGCTCAAGTTGGGTTGTTTTCGTGACTTCGACCATTATGGAGGACACCTCGCTCTTGGATCCCGCCGCCATGATTCGTGACGTGTAATCGGAGGCCGCTGCTTGGGCCTGGTCGGTGTTTATCTCTCCTAAGGTGGCCTTGATTTCATTCAGTGCGGATTCCTTCGCCCTCTGAAGTTCTTCTGCGGCGGGTCGGAGAACGAGGAAGAAATACGCGCTGAAGATCGCAATCCCTATTAGAGCGAAAACAACGGCTGCCCCGAGTAAGGCACGTACGTCCACAGATTTTTGTTTTCTGGCCATCCTCATACTCTAGAAGGGGAGATTTAAATTCTATCGGCGGGGAGGCTTTGCACAAAAATTAGCCCCTGAGACCAATTTTTGTGCTTGGAGGCTCGGGATCCCCTCCAAGAGAGCCTTTGTACTCGATGCACCTCGACAGTCGGTGGTGGGGCATCGGGTGTAAGATGCGCCTGATCCTCGCTGGAACCCATTTTTAGGTTTTGCGATATTTTTGTGCAAAGCACGGCGGGTAAAAATACACGTGAATACAAAACTATTAAATGCGTCGAATCGTTTTGGCTTCGGGCAAGGGGGGGGTGGGGCGTACTACCTTGGTGGCGAACGTGGGTATCGCGCTCGCCAAGATGGGGAAATCCACGGTGTTAGTCGATGCCAGTTTAACGACCCCCAACTTGGGCCCCCTCTTCAAGCTCGAAAAAGTACCCTATACCCTAAACGATGTGCTCGCGGGTGAGATCCCCCTGAGCGATGCGATTTACTCGGGGCCCCATGGGCTCCGGATTGCACCCGCCAGCGTCGTTCTTGAGCATGCGAAAAAAGTGAATCCCTTCAAGCTCCCCCACGTACTGAGTACCTTGGATGCCAGAGTAGATTTTCTCATCATAGACGCTCCCGGTGGGCTCAGGAAGGAAACGGTGGCAGCACTCCGAGCCGGTGAAGAGGTGGTGTTGGTTACCCTCCCAGAAACCACTTCGATTTCGAACATGATGAGGACCAGGGTGATGGCGGAGTTCTTGGGCTTCACACCTACTGGGATAATCGTGAACAGGGTGCTGGGGGAGGAATTCGAGTTCCCCAGTGCCGAGGTGAAACGTCTGTTGAATCTCCCGTTGCTTGGAGAGATACCCGAGGACATCAATGTGAGAAAAGCCTGGAGGAAGGGCGAACCGGTGCTTGAAGCTTATCCGAAGTCCTCAGCCTCAAAGGCGATAATGAAGCTAGCCGAAAAACTGGTGAAATCCGGTTAGTGCTCCTCCTCCATGAGTTCACTCGCGTGGTCGATGAGTGCTTTTTCATACCGGGCTAACAGTATCCTCCTATTTCGCTCCAAGTTCCTTACCTTTCGATCCAGTCTTCCTATGAGGAGCAAGACTATCACGAGCGGCGCGGCGATAGCGAGTATCAGGATCGGATATGCTAGCGGAACCTCGGATATCAGGGATGGGTCATATAGGACAACGGTGAAGAAGAAACAGGATATTCCGAAAATCCAAGAGGCGAAGCTGAATCTCCACAAACGTTTCGTGTAACTCCATTCGAAGTCTGAGAGGTGACGGAGTTCCCTTTGGGTTATCTCCAGCTGGCGTTGAATATTCGAGACACGCTTGGATCTCTTCGGCATAAACCTTCTGAGAAGATCTCGTACGGGAAATTTATAAAGTTGCACGCTCGGAGGGAGGCTAGAGGGCCTTGAATTTTTTGACGAAAGACCTAGCTAGCCTCTCGAAGGCTTTGGCGGCTGGAGATTTAGGACGATGGAGGATCACAAGAGTTCCCATCGCTAACGCACGTTTTACCTCAATATCCTCGGGTATGGAACCCATGATTGGGAGTTCTAGGATGGACTCGATTTCGTTCGGTGGGATATCGATTCCCTTCCCCAGCGTGCGGTTGACCACCACTCCCACGGGACGAATGTGGAGGCGTTCCGCAACCCGTTTGACTTTCATGGCTTCCAGGAGGGACGGGAAGTCGGGATTCACCACCAGTACGAGATGGGTGGTCGAACCCAGAGCCGTCACGAAGTCACGCTCGAATCCGGAGGGACAGTCCACCAGCAGGTACTCGGTTTTTCTCGTCAGCTCCCTCACCACCCATTTCAAGCGATCGAGTCTGATCTTCTGGATTTCCTTTAGAGATAGCGCACCCTGAAGGACTTTCAGACCGTCCCCCACATCGTAGATGGCATCGCTTGGCTTGCGCTTTCCGGCCAGAACCTCATGGAGGGAGAATCTCTCATCCAGATTGAATACCAAGCCTAGGTCGGCCATCGTGACATCGGCATCCAGAACTATGACATCTTTCCCCAGCTTGGCGATACCGGCTCCCAAGTTGGCTACTACGGTCGTTTTGCCAGTTCCCCCCTTGCCAGAAGCGAACGAGACCGGATAGGCCATTAACAACTTTTGGGCTTTTATCCGTTTTAAATCAACGAGCGAATCCGTCGGTATCTTTTATATACTCCTTCTCTCACGTTTTTTGATGAAGATGGATAAACGGAAGGGACAAGGAGCGGTAGAATATCTCTTGATACTCGCAGCGGTGCTCATCGTGGTTGCTGGTGCGGTTTACTACATATCCCGGACGGGAGGTGCGCCCACTCTTACAGCTACGGCCGAACTCCAAGCGGACAATAATATAGTGCTCAAGGTGCAGTCACCATCTGGAACCATAAAGGCGGAGGACTGGCAGTACGCTGCATATGCGGGCGGAACCCGGGTGGTGGAGTGGACGGATGGGCCATCCGATATAGCACCCGGAGAGGAAATAACGCTGGAGGCTGCGAAAGCACAAGTCGATGCGGGTAACCTAGGTGAGGATGACACGATAAAGATAAAACACGAACCCTCCGGACACGTCTACGAGTTCAGAATAGTGAAGAAGGCCTAGGGGTCGCTGGGAGCTTAGAAGCCTATCTTTTTTATTTTTGATGTTCAAGTGAGCCGGCGTTCGCTCCTCGAACAAAGATATAAATCCTCCTCCGAATGATCATTGGGAGAAGTTTGAATCCTTTTAGGTGTCTCAAGAGGAGTAGCCTGGGCCGGGAGACGAGATCGCAGGGGGCGGTGGAGTACATGTTGATGCTCGGAGCTGTCCTGTCGTTGGTGGCGGGGGTGATGGCGACGATAGCCCTCACTTCTAAGACATTAGGTTCGAGCGTCACGGGTGAAATAGAGAACCTGCGGGAGGAGGTTATAAACCTCTTGGTCGCACCTTAAACTCGTTATCAGCGTTTGAGCTTCTCCGAGATAGCTCTGACCTTGGATCCCCTCAGTCCGAACATCGGTCTTTCCACGATGAGCTTCACCCGGTCGCCCGCCTTCGCCCCGGCCAAATTCTCGACAAGGTACGTACCCGATCTCACGTTGCTACGGATGTCGTATCCGACTCTGACAATCGCACTTTTGCCACTAGATTTTTCCACCCAGCCATAGGTGTAGTTTCGGCCGTATTTCATTCTGAACACGAGGAAGAGCGAGAGCACCAAACCCAGCACACCGAGTGAGCGGATCACGATCAGGTGGATCGATTCAGGCGCGATGGGGGGTAAGTATTTGAAGGCAAGTATGAAGATCCAGGCGATCCCCACGCAGATCGAGGTAAAGCTCCGGTATGCTGGGTAATCCCGTCCGAACGCTGGTTTTAGTTCTTTGGAGGTCAAGTAGATCGCGTACGCGCTCAGGATGAGAAGGATCGGAACGAACATCGCCCCTCTCCCGGGGAATAGCACAAGGTGAATTACCGTGCCCCCGAAGAGGATCAGGATTACCAATTGAATCTTCAGGATGACGTACTCGGGCCAGCCCGCGCGATGCCTCCTGAAAAAAGCTTGGAGCGGCTTCGGGATCTCTGGCCTTCTGGGGGGCTTTCTCCCACGCTTGCCTCTCTGTCTCAAATCCTGCAAGACTTCCCCGATTCGCATTACCCCCTCTCCTACCCTGCGAAACGCATCCACGATCTTCGAGCTCCGGTTTGACATATTATCGCTATTCTCCACCGATCCGCATCACGGATGAGTACCTCGCGACTCCCCCGGGATCCTCGATGCTGATCGATATGAGGTTCTCATCGCTTAGGACGATCTCTACCAAGAGCCCCGTGGTAGCACGATAGTTATCGGCCAGTTCGGCGAGCGTTTTGGGGGTGATCTGAATATCTTGGTTTTCCATACGGCTTATTATCCGTTCGATGTCGTGACCCGCGGAGGTAACCTTATCGACCAATGTCTGGAGAGATGTCGTTTCACTTCCGATTTCGGTTATCACGAGAAGAGAAGCCACCATGAGCATCGCGGGCAGTGTCAGGAGCAACGCGATCCCACTTAGGACGAATCCGCTTTCTGTTCTCCCCACCGACTTCAGCCGACTCCCTCCCGCCAGACGTAAAGTGTTATCGGCATGAACTCCCATCTCTCTTGGTTCTCCCAATAGATCGATACCCTGACTGCCACCGCCCTCTGCGCCACATTCTCGAATTCGGTCGCCCACCGCTCCGGATCCGTGTGATCCGGGTAAACGGTCAGAAGGTTGTCCCCGATGGAGAGCCTGAACTTCACCTCAGACGGCATGACTTCTCGGAGTTCTCCCATCGCTAGGATCTTGGCGGCTTCCGCTTCATCGTTCTCGAGCAAATCTAAAATGTTGTCGATAGCCCCCGTCAGCCGCATCACCTCGAGTGCATCGCTGGCATACCTTTGCAGGCGCAGGTAGTCGTGTCCGTAGAAAGGCCCTTGGGCTCGGATGATTCCGGTGATGAGCACAAGCACCACGAGCACGGCAAAAGTGGCATCGAGGGTGAAGACGAATCCCTTTCGATCCGTTCTCAAGCTCAGGGAATCACCTCCAGAGCTTTATCTCCATGGTGACCGGGAACACATAAGAGACCCCGCTGGTTAATCTCCAATCAGAGCACTTGGGGAGAGCGACGACGTATACCTTGATCCAAGCCTGTGCATTCCCGGATGTGACTTTGATCTTCAGATAATTGGATCCCTCGTGAATCTCACCGGTCCTCGGCGGATCTGGCAAATCGTTCTCTATCCCCCCATGCTTCTCCGGGAATATGGCTTCGAGTTCATCGGGTCTCGATACGAATTTGTAGTCATAGACATCTCGCACTTCCCGGTTCACAAAGATTTCAGCAGACTCTCTCCTCTCTTCACCCGATCCAGTTCTTACTAGGAGGAACCAATCAAAAGCGTCGAGCCCCCCTATCGGTATCTCGAACCACAAGTTGTCGGTCACGAGTCCAGATCTCCCCACCCCTATTCTCGCGGATTCGGCCACACTCTTCCCGTATCTCATGACAGCCGAGCGCCTGACCACCACAACCTCAAAAGAATTGTCAACACCGGGTGAGGTTTCAGTATCCCATCGAGGCCAGATGTCCCACAGCTCTATCCTGTATCCCACCTCCACCCACCCCCCACTCACCGTTAGTTTGGCCATGATGTTATCGGCTTGAAGCGTCAAGGTGAAGTCCGTTCCCTCCCCACTCGTTTCTTCGTCTCCAAACTTGAATTTCCTCACCCTGATCTCC